>CAZBNQ010000063.1:0-11135 GCA_964493035.1 uncultured Hyphomicrobiales bacterium
TTATGACCACCATATTGCATTAATTTTTGGTTGTAAATAGTAATTACAACCGAAGACGCAATTTGCATAGCAAATGGAGAAACACCAACAGCAAAAATAACTTTAATGATTCGAGGATCTAATTTCAAATTTTTAAGTTTTAATTTTAGTAAAGATTTTTTACTTAAGAAATAATTAAGAACCCAAATCATGCTGATGAACTGGCCTATAATAGTAGCGAGAGCAGCGCCTTGAATACCCATACCAAGCGGGAAAATAAAAAGCCAATCGAGGAATACATTTAGAATGGCGCCAATAATCATAGTAGCCATAGCCATACGAGGATTGCCTTCGCCACGAATTACAGCATTAAGAGTAAAACTAATTATTTGGAAAGGAATACCCCAAAGCACAACTTTAGTATAGTCTCGAGTGTAGTGAATAATATTTTCTTCGGCACCGAAGAGATAAAAAATATTATCCATGAAAAGCAGAGTTATAATAACGAGCAAAATAGAGAAGATAATACTAAGTGAAAAAGCATTACCTAAAATATGTTCGGCTTCGGATTTGTTTTTTTCGCCAAGTCGGATAGAGATTTGCGCAGTGGCTCCAATTCCGACAAGCATACAGAAGGCTAAAACAACAATAACTAGAGGGAAAATAATTGTAACACCGGATATTGCTAAAGAGCCCACCCCTTGGCCTACAAATATCCTATCAACAATATTATAAGAAGCGTTGGCCAGCATTCCAATTACAGCCGGCACCGAAAATTTAAAGATAAGTTTGTTAATATTTTCGGTTTCAAGATGTTTAATATCTCTCAAAACAATTTTCCAATTAATCAATTTCAAAACTACAAAATTACACAAATAGTAATGAAAAGATTAATTAAAAATTAATCGGTTTTAAAAAGAGTTTCGCTTAAGTCGTCAAACTTAATATTAGTGATAATCCAGCCAAGATCAGGCGATTTATAGAAAGTAAAAATCCATCTAAGCGGATATCTGGAATGCAATCCAACATATCTAACTTTAAGCAAGCATTGAGTAGGCATTTCGACATCAACTTCTTCGAAGCCTTTAATTTCGCCATAAATCTCAAATGAACGATTTGCTTGTTTTATCAAGTTGTTTATTTCAGATTCTTTACGAGCAATAGGACTATTGACAGTTAAATTTTGGAAGGCAGTAGAAACTTCGCCTTTAATAACTAATTTAAAAAACTCATTAAGTTTGCCACGAATATCTTTTGGAATGTCCAAATTTTTATTCACAACTGAATTATTCTTACTTGATTTAGTAAGCCCTTCTTCTTGAGAATATAGTGCAATAGGCAATAGAAATACTGCCATCAAGAAAATCAGCTTATTTTTCATATAACCTCAAAAAACTATAGTTTTACTAATTTTTTAATAAATTGCAGTTCTTTGCGCTCTAAATGTCTGTATTCTCCACGAGCCAACTTCTGGGCAGTAATTCCGGCAAACATTTTTCTGTCCAATTGTTTTACTTCGTAGCCGACAGCTTCAAACATTCTGCGAACTTCACGATTTTTGCCCTCTTTGAGCAAAACTCTAACTTTTGATTTATCTTCGGGCATAACAAATACTTCGCAAGGAGCAGTCATGCCATCTTCTAATTCAACACCTTCTGAAAGTTTTTGAGCATCTTCGAGATTCATAGGTTTATCTAATTTTGCATAATAAAGCCTTTCGATCTCATAGCTCGGATGAGTAAGTCTGTGTGCCAATTCGCCATCATTTGTCAGAAGCAAGACGCCAGTAGTATTTCTATCTAATCGTCCAATCGGATATATTCTTGCTCTTTTCTTTACTAAATCTAGGACGGTCTTGCGTCCTTTTTCGTCTTTTGTTGTTGTAATATAATCTTTGGGTTTGTTTAATACTATGTATATATAATGTTGTTCGACACTAATGGGGTCGCCTTTTACAGTTACAAAATCTGAATATGAAATAATTGTACCCAAATCTTTGACAATTTTTCCATTTACTTTGACTAATCCTTGTTCGATTAATTCATCTGCTTTGCGTCTCGATGCCAATCCGGACTCTGCGATATATTTGTTTATTCTAACTGAATTACTTCTAATTTCAGTTTGTTTTTGGGCTCTCGGCTTAGCTTTTTGATTTTCGTTTCTCATTATCAGACTTGTATTAATAATTAAAATAATTACAAAATTAACTAATATTCTTGTAATTTTAAAACTTATAACCCAATGTCTTCAATTAGTCGGAAATATAGCTTTAATATTTTATGATTTTCAGTAATGTAAAAAATTCATCTAAACTTATATTAAACAAAAAAAAACAGCCTCAAAAACAATTGAGGCTGTTTGATTAGTAAATTGAGTTTTCAATTATTTCGAAATGATGATCTTTTCGTTTAATTGAACTTTAGAGCTAGACATATTAAGTATGTAAACTCCATTTGTAAGATTCAATTTATCGACATCAATCTTGAATTCTTGTCTTCCAATATTGGCTGTGCCATTAAATAATTCGACAAGTTCTCTACCTGTAATATCAGAAATTGACAAGCGAACATTAGTTTGTTCAGGAACCCACATAGCAACTGTAGCATTATTGCTAACAGGATTTGGAGTTACAGGCATCAACATATATGCGCCCGGCAATACATCGTCATTAACTGAAGTATATTGTTTTACAACTAATAAAACATAAGCGTCGTTGGATGTTACTTCACCACAGTCATTTTTAACAACAACTTTGTAAGTACCAGTATCAGCGATAGATGCTTTATCTACTGTGTAAGTATCTAAAGTTGCATTTTGGATAGGAGCACCGTCTTTATACCATTGGTAAGTCAATGGAGCAGCACCAGCAGCAACAACAGAAATTTTAAGTTCAGCATCTTGAGTAACAGCAATATTAGCTTCTGGTTGGATAGTAATAGTAGGAATTCTATTGATACCAACGTTAATATCATTGCCTTTCAAGCTAAAGTTTGCATTAACTAATTTAGCAACAGCATAGAATTTACCGGCAATATTAGGAGTAGCAGAGCTGATAGTCAATTTAGATGTTTCAGTGCCTGAGTAGATTGAATTATCAGCAAGCATATTACCATCTTTATACCATTGATAAGCAATTTGGTCGTTGAGAGTAGTTTGAGCTTCAGCATTTAAATCTAAAGTAGAATTTTCGCAAACATTAGTATCGGCGGAGTAATTAACAAAAGCTAAGTCAGCCAAAGTTAATGAAGCATGATTTGATTCAACAGCAGCAGTTTGGCAAAGTCCATTAAACACAACATAATAATGGCTGCTTACATCGCTAGTATTTACATTGCGAATAGTCAAATAAGTTGATTTTGAGCCTGCGATGCGATCGTTATCAACAAGAGCAACACCATCTTTATACCATTGAACACTGATTTTGTTTGTAGCTTTGATTGGATGAATATGAGCTTCAGCGCTAAATTCAACTCTACCACCTGGAAGCATAGTAACAGAAACAGGTTGTTTTACAACTTCAGTAACTCTTGCAACATATACTTCTATATGTTCGGTAAGTTCACTTGGGCAAACGGCATGACCCCAAACTAAGCAAGTATAGTCTGCAGAAACATCATAATCCATATTTTTTAATTCAAGTAGATTTTGATTAGCACCAATAATATTGACGCCATCTTTTTTCCATTGATATTTCAAATCACTACCGTCAGCAACAACAGTAATCAAAGTAGTTTCGTTTTTGCAATAAGCTTGGGATTTAGTAATATCGATAATAACAGGAGTATCCCAAAGTATAGTATTGTTGCGAATTGAATTGATATAATTGTGTTCGACGCTAGTCAAACGGAAGCTTAATGGACGGTTGCTAAACACATGGCGAGGAGCGTCCCAAGTAGTAAAGCCTTGAGTAGCATCGACATTGTCTTTAACTAAATTCCAAGTAAGACCGCCATCAATAGAAACTTCAATATTAAGTTTGCTTACGCCATGAGATTCCCAAGAAATAGTAATAGGAGCATCATTACATAATTCATCATAAGCAAAAGGCATTTGAATTTGTAAGTAAGGAGTTTCGAAATTGATAGGGTAAGTAATACCACCAAGAGGATTGACAGTATTAACACCAGCCCAGAATCCATCAGCATCAGTCCAAGTTTTAACTAAATTACCAAATTCATCATACTCATTAATTTTTTGGATACCTGCAGGCATGTCGTTAGGAATAAATGTAGCCCAAGCACCATCCATATCATCTAATGGAGCAGCCCAAGAAGGACCTTGGTGAACAAAACCGGGAGTAATAAGAGTAGAACCTTCGTTTTGTACAATTGTAGTACTTACAGGAATATTCGCATCAGTGCCGTAGATAGCAATATAATGTCTAGGAGTAATTCTGCTATTGACATCATAAATACCGGTAGCGCGAACTGGAGAAGTGCCATAATCTAATGATTGAGAAGTAGCAACAGTTCTATAGTTATTGATCTTAGTCCCAAATTCATTTCCTAAAGATAGAATCCAAAATACATTGTTGCCTTCAGTAAAAGCACCATTAGTTGTAGGTACCATATTAACCCAGAAGGTTTTGCTTGTTTCGTTTGCGCCAGTAATCAAAGTTGAGTGTTCGCCTGTGTTGGCGATATTGCGCAAGCTATTATATGAGAATGTATTAGTAGCAGCATCGAAATGAATATTATTGCCCGCACCTGTACCAGTTTGGAAGTTATAATTGATATCATTATTACCACCTACGATAAATCTATAAGTAGTATTAGGATGAAGATTAGTCAATCTAACTAAAGCATAAGTTGGAGTACGAGTTTCGAAATCGCCTTTGCCTTTTAAGAATTTAGGAATAATAACTTCTTCTAAAGCAGGCATAGCATTAACAGTGAAAGTAGTTGTGATAGGCTGAGCAAAACCTGGTGCTGACGTAGAAACAACGTAAGTACCTGGTGTATCAAATGCTATATCATTGAATTCGGCAATACCAAGATTTGTTGGTTTTACTAAAGTGCCAAGCATAGCACCAGGACCAGAAACCACAGCTAAAGTAACGTTAAGGTTATGATAATTTGCAACCGGCAAATTCATGTCGTTTTGGGCTTGCACTTGGAATTTTGGAGCAGCAAGACCAACATGTAATTTAGGATATACATTTACGAAAGCAATTTTAGTAGGACCTTCAATAAAAGTAACGTTGCGAGTAGCAGAAACCAAACCGGCAGCATTAGCTTGAAGAGTAATTGTGCCAAATTGTTTGTATATCAAGTTGTTGATAGTAACTGAATATGAACCGGCAGCAATAGTGCCAGTAAGAGTACCAGTCAGATCTGCAGGGCTACCTGAAGTAACTGCAATAGTAACAGGAATATCAGCAGCAGCAAATTTAGGAATACCGTTAGCATCTGTTGAATTTACAGTAACAGAGAATGGGAAGTTTGACATTGGAGAAGGAGGATTTACAGTTGCAATTGAAAGATTTGTTGAAGCACCGATTGATGATTCACTTGCAACATTAATATCATCGAGTTTCAATTGAGGTCTTCCGCCAGAACCAGAGATATAATAATATTTCCATCTCAAATAAACTTCAGATTGGTTTTCGCATGCTTGAGGAAGAGTAACAGTGAAAACGTTGTTGTAGCCGGTTTTGCCACTTGGTTTAGTGGAATCGGCTAATAATTCTACAGGCATATTATTTGCATCGAGAACATCAGCAAAAGATCCTGCGGCTCCGATTTTATATTGAAGTCTGATTGCGTAAATACGTGGTTGCTGAGCAATAACGCCACCTTTCCAGCTCACCACGATAGAGTTGCGGTTTAAAGTATTCAAACCAAGAACAGCAGCACCAATATTACCACTGGAGCTAGTATTGAGGAAAGAAATACCGTCTACACCCATACCATTGATTCTTGCGCCACCAGTAAGGTTATATGCAGCAGTGTAGTTAGTAGTCATTTCGACTGCATAGCCGGGGTCTTGAGTAGCAGTACGATGGAAAATCATACTTGCCGGATAAGAACCAGCCGGAGTAGCAGGATCGAACGAATTCAAAGAATAATTTCCACTCGATAGATCGAATGGGCTTGGTAGAGTCTGGGCATTAGCCATGCTGAAACCAAATAGAGCCAGCATGATTAGAGCCAAAAATGTCTTACCTTTCATCATGAGAAATCCGAAATATATTTAACAAAAAACAATTATTCAATATTATATCAATCTAAATTAACAATTTTCTATATATAAATAATAATAAAAGAAGTTAAATTTCTGTTAATTTGAATTCATAATGAATTTAATTTAGAGAAGACGAAAAATAAAACTGAAAAATTTTAAAAAAAAATTGCATGAATGCAGAAGAATATAATTATATTGAGTACCATGAATGTAACATTTTAACTTACAAATTGTTAATTGTTCTAAATATAAAAGCATGCGCAAATAACAAGTTAAATTATATAAAAATATTATTGTTATATTGTTAAAGTTTCGTATTTTATATAATGTATTTTTGACTAAAAAAGATTAAGTTGAAAAAAAAATGTAGATGAAAATGTGACAAAAAAGAATATGAAATGTTAATTGTGTAAATGGCGAGAAGCACTGTAAAAATTTGGATGAACATTTTTGGAAATAAATACATATTACTATTAATTGTATGGAGTTTGTAATGCGAATGGTAAAATTTTACCTATTATTTCTCTTTGTCTTAATGCCATTTGTGGCATTAGCGGGAGATGACATACCTCCGGCGCTTTTGGGAAAGATCCAAAAAGATTTGGTTCTTAGCTCAAATTCCCAGGGGTATGAATTTTATGTAGCTATACCACCTAACGAAGTATCAAATTATGGATTTGATGATGCTTTGGAAATTTATGTGGCATCGGCTAAACCTTGCGACGTTACAATTGAGCAAGGTCCTTCAAGAATTTTAGTTGGAAAGAAAAAAATTGCACAACCTTTTGGTGTTATTACTTTAGGTTCGGGTATTATTTCTTTCAAAACTCATGAAGTCAGAGTTGCAGACAGACCTGATGACAGAGTTTTGAGAATTACAGCTACACAACCAATTTCAGTGTATATGATCAACTCTAAGAGTACAACAACTGATGGTTTGATGGCAATACCTACTTCAGCATGGGGTAAAGATTATATTCATTGTGCATATTATGATAATAATGAAAGCAGTTCAGTAGATCCCGGAACTGGTTATTATTGGTTTGGTGCGGGCTTTATCGTTATTGCAAGCCAAGATAATACAAATATTTCTGTGGATATCCGTGGCAAAGGTACTGGTTTTGGTACTACTGCTGGTGGCAATAAAATTGGAGATCGTGTAACATTTAATCTAAATGCCGGACAATGCTACATGATTAAGGGCGATGGCAAGACTGATGGTGCATTTGATATTACAGGTTCACGTATTAAGTCTGACAAACCAATTGGTTTGATTTCTTTCCATGAAAGAGCAGACTTGCCAGCTTTGTTAGGTTCTTCTCGTGACCACTTGTGCGAAATGCTTCCTCCAGTTCAAGCTTGGGGTAAAAAATATTTCTCTGTTGAATATGACAGAAACGATAAAGGCGATTTGTTTAGAATGGTTGCTTCAGAACCTAATACTAAATATAAAATTACATGGTTCGACAAAAAATCAAATAAACTTATTGCAAAACGCGAAGGTGTTTTGAAAAACTCTGGCGACTTTGCTGAAGTAATCGAAGTTATGAGTGCTCCAGGTCCAAATATCGCTTCAGTTCGCGGTACTTCTATCTGGGAAGCAGACAAGCCAGTTTTAGTTATGCAATATGCTTATTCATCTGGTTGGGATGGTTTCTCTAACTTCGATCCTTACATGATTGTTGTAACTCCGGTAGAACAATTTACAAAAACAACAATTTTCCAAACACCTTCGAGCAAGGCGTTTACAGATAATAAATTTAATTTGATTGCTATCGGTGATACATTAGATCCAGTACGTTCAGACTCAATTCTTAAATCTATAACACTCGATGGAGTGCCTATTTGGAAAAAAGATCCTGCATTCTTAGGTAATAGAATTCCAAATTCAGATTTATTCTGGATGAAGTGTAAAGTAGAAACTGGTCCTCACTATATCAAAGGCGATACCAAATTTGGTGGTTATATTTATGGTTTTACTAGCGTAGACTCCTATGGATGGCCTGCTGCTATGGCGTTCAATAAGATTGGCGAAACCGATACATTGCCACCAGTTGTTACAATAACCGGTACTTGCGGTGAATATGAAGTAACATTTACTGAAAAACGTAATGGTAAAGATGGCGATGATCCTAAACAAGTTGATATGGGTGTATCTGAAGAGCCTTCTCTAATCTCAGGTTCATTCAATTTTGATGATCCTTATTTCCAAGGTGGATATTATCCATGGCCTCCAAACTATGATACAAAATTTATATTGAGAGTTACAGACAAAACTAAAGATGCTCTTGCAAGATTCCAAGTTATCGATAGAGAAGGTAATGTAACTGTTAAAGAAATTTACTACTATGGTGATGATATACAATCAGATCCTAAAGTTATAGCATTCGGCGATGTGAAGTTGAATACAAGTTCTGTAATCGACGTTAAACTCGAAAATAAAGGTGTAAGCAAAGTTAAAATTAAAAATATTAGCTTGAAAAAAGGCACATATTACAAAATTTTAGCAGGCGGTACTCCTCCAGAAATCGAAATAGAAGCAGGTAAATTCCACACAGTGAAATTGCAGTATAATCCTACTCGCGAAGGTATGACTGCAACAGACTTAGATAAAGATTCATTGTTATATGATACAGAATGTTTGCATTTTGCAACATTTATTAACGGTCGTGGCGTAGTGCCTCGTATAGAAGTTGAAGACTTCCATGCCGGACCTACTGTTGTTGGCAAAAAGAATTGTAAAGATGCCGGTTTGAGAATTAAAAATCCGGGAACTATGCCATTAGTAATCACAGGCTTTGACTTTATTACTGCTCAAGGTCCATTTACTGTAAGCAACCCAACAACTCCTGCATTGCCTATTACAATTCAACCAGGTAAAGAAGTTTATTTGAAATTAGTATGCTTCGAACCAAAATCTACTGGCGATTTTAATACTAAAGTTGTATTCCACAGTAATGCAGTTGGTCCAGATAGTGTTTCTGATTGGGATGGTACAGGTATCCAACCAGGTCCAGAAATTTCAGGATATAATTGGTTAGAAAAGCGCGTAAAAACTGTCAATACAGCCCAAGTATTTATTACTAATGCCGGTACTTCAAGCTTGAAAGTTGTTGGTGTTAAGTTAGAAAACAATGGTCAAGTATCAGACGACGGTTCTTATAAAATTGTTTCTACAGTACCTGCACTTACAAGTACAGTAGAATTGTATCCAAAAACTGAAACAGATCCTAATAAAGTAACTAAGATTACAGTAAATGTTGAATTCACTCCACAAAGTGAAAACAATATTAGAAAAATAAAGATTATTCCTGTATTTGCTGCTTCAGATGGTATTAAAGACGGTTCGGTATTCAATTATTTAGAAGGTATTGGTATACTTCCTAAGATTGAAGTAATTGGATTTGAATTTACACCAGCTATAGAAGTTAATAAGACTCACCCTGTAACAGGCAAAGTAAAAGTACGTTCTTTGAGCACAAGTGCAGATTTGAAGATCGAAAAGATTGCATTGAAGGGAGATATTGCGGACTTCGCATTTACACCTGCATTCCCAACAAATACTACTTTACCTAAGATTAATGGTACTGATACTGCTGAATATACTTTCGATGTTACATTTAAACCTACAAAAGTAGGCAAACGTTTGGTTACTGTTGAAGTTACTAACGATGCTAAAGAAGGTCCTGAAGTAGAACCAAGAATTATCACTTCAGCTGATGTAATTGGTAATGCTTATGATCAAGGTGTTAATGTTTCTAATATTGATTTTGGTACAATCACTCGTTGCGATGAACCTACAAAATCATTTACTATTAACAATACTGGTACAACAAATAAAATTGTTGTTAAATCAATGAAGATTGTTCCTGCAACACCAAATGTATATCAAATTCTCAACTTCACTCCAAATATGGAAATTGCTCCTAATGGTTCACATACTTTCGATGTAAAAATGTTGTCATCGACAGTTCCTGCAGGTGTATATAATGTAAGAGTTGAAATTGAAACAGATATTCAAACATTATTTGCAGAAATTAAAGGTGAAACATTTGTTACAAATATCGAAATCAGCCAACCAAAACTTCCAAAGAGAATGGCAGCTGGTATGATTACAAACGATAAGTATCAAAGATTCCCTGTAAGAGCAAAAATCAATAATGGTAAATGGGCAGATGCCGGTATCACTGAGTTCTCAATTAAGATTAAATATAATCCATCTTGGATGAAATTTGATGGTAAGATTGAACCTACATCTATAACTAATGGATGGGACTTCGGACAAACTAAAGAAGTGATTGTAAGCCCAACATCAGCATATTTGGAAGTAGTTGGAAAAGGCAATAGTCCTTTGGCTGGTTCAGATAATGAAATGCATGAATTATTCAATCCTGTATTTATCTTGTTATTGTCTGATTCAAGCTCATTCTCACCTGTAATTGATGAAATTACTTTCAATAACAGAAATGCTTGCGTTGTGCCAAGTGCAGTTAATGGCGAAATCAAATTAGAATCTTGTGTACAAGATTTGAGAATTATCAAAATTAATTCAAAACAATTTGCTTTGGGCAAGATTAATCCAAATCCAATTAGCTCAAATTCATTCAACTTAAGCTTTGGCGTTGGTTTGGACAATGTCGATACAAGAATTGAAATCATTAATTCTATTGGTGAAGTTGTGAAAGTAATTTCCAACACAACTCTTCCGGCTGGCGATTATAACCTATCAGTTCCGATTGATGAACTCCCATCTGGTGTTTATAACATCAATATGGTTAGCGGTCCATTTAAACAAACTGAAAAATTAGTAATCAGCAAATAATTTCAATTTGAAATTTAATTAAAGAAACTGCTCCTTTTTTAAGGGGCAGTTTTTTTTTTGTGTAAACATTTTTACAGTGTAATATTATTAGACAATTAATTGTTATATAAAACAAATTATATATATAATGAAAAATTTTAATAAAATAGTT
>CAZBNQ010000064.1:0-11114 GCA_964493035.1 uncultured Hyphomicrobiales bacterium
TCGCTTGGCTTCCCTTCGCGGCGAGTAAACCCGCCAGGGATCTTGCCAGCAGCAGCGATTTTTTCTCTGTATTCAACTTGCAAAGGCAAGAAATCAATGCCTTCAAGTTCTTTTTCAGAAGCAACTACAGTAACTAAGACCATAGTATCGCCAGAAGAAACCATAACAGAACCATTAGCAAATTTTGCAAATCTACCGGTTTCCAAAGAATATTCTTTACCGGCAAAGGTAGTTTTTACGCTTTGAATAGCCATAAAAATCTCCATAAAATAATTAATAAAAATAGGAAATGGCAGTTTTGCTTATTGCTGAACTTGAGATGAAACCCAGAGTAGGTTCCGTCGCAAGTCCAGGCTTCGCTAAATAAGCATACTGCCTAAAAAAAAAACGGCGATTTAGCCGCCGTTTTTTTTTATTTACGTAATGATAATGCAGCTATAATTGCACGATAGCGAGCAATGTCATTTTTAGCAAGATAATCTAATAATTTTCTGCGCTTGCTTACTAATTTAATTAAGCCGCGACGAGAATGATGATCTTTTTTATGACTTTCGAGGTGACCTGTCAAATCATTAATTCTTGTGGTTAAAATAGCTACTTGCACTTCAGGCTTGCCTGTATCGTTGGGGCTTGCGCCATGCTTTTGTACTAATTCAGCTATTTGTTCTTTAGTTACCATTATTTCCACTCCAAAAAAGAAATATCTTATTTATAACGAATTACAAATATAAGAAAACTTTTGCAATTATAAAATCATAAATTTTCAACAAGATCTCGGCATTTTCTTTCATCTTTTTCAATTTGATGAAGCAATGCATCTATATTTTTAAATTTTTCTTCTTTTCTGATGAATTTATGGAAAGAAACGGTTAATTCCTGACCATATAAATCGCTATCAAAGTCAAAGAAATTTACTTCTAAAGTTGGTTTTGTATCGCTTGTAACTGTCGGTCTCAAACCAATATTTGCCATCCCATAAATTGTTTTGCCATCTAATTCGGACGATACTAAATATACACCATTTCCTGGAAGTATTTTGTAAATATCAGGTGGGCGAATATTTGCAGTAGGGTAGCCAAGACCGGCGCCCCTTCCATTGCCATGAGTTACTTTGCCGCGTATTCCGAACTTATGACCAAGCATTTCATTAGCATCTTCAATTTTGCTTTCTTCAAGTAATTTTCTAATCTTTGTTGAAGAAATTACAATACCACTTTCAGAATGAGCATCTACCTGCTCTACTTCAAATCCAAGCTGTTTGCTCAAAGTATTTAATAATTCGCTATTGCCTTCGCGATTTTTGCCAAACATATGATCGTGTCCGATCAAAATTTTCTTAAAACCTACTTTTTCATATAAAAATTCTTTGATGAAAACTTCAGGAGCTGTCTGAGAAAACTCATACGAAAAAGGAATAACAAGAACGTTTTTTATTCCAAATTTTTCGAATAATTCAATTCTCTCCTTAATTGTTGTAAGCAAGTGGATACGATGCCTGTCTTGTCTTTGCAATACAATTTGCGGATGTGGATCGATCGTCATAATCACATGACGCGAGCCATCCTTTGAAAGTTCTAATAATCTATCGATTACAAGTTGATGTCCTTTGTGAACACCATCAAAAGTACCGACGGTGATTATTGAATTTAAATCTCTAGATATTTCATCAAAGTCTCTATATACTTGCATAAAATTTCGACCTAAAATTAAGAATTATTATTAACAGTCAGAAATTCAACTAATTCTTGGATTTTGAATGCATCATCGACATTAAAAGAGCCGATAGCTGTCCTTCTTAAAGATTTTAGATACGCACCTACACTCAATTTATTGCCTATATCTCTAGCGAGGCTTCTTATATATGTCCCTTTGGAGCATTGAATATCCAACTCTACATACGGCAAATTGATTGAAAGTATTTTAATATCATAAATATTAACAATAGAAGGCTTCAATTCGATTTCAATATTTTTACGAGCCAGTTCGTATAAACGCTTGCCTTTGACTTTTTTGGCAGAAAACATAGGAGGGATTTGACTGATTTCACCTAAAAAACTCATTACTGCAGATTCAATTTCAGATTTGCTAAGATGATCAGTCGAACAAATATTTTCTTCATCAAATTCAGCATCATCTGTTTTGGTTGTAGCTCCTAATCTAATAAGAGCTGTATATCTTTTTTCTTGAGCTTGATAAGTTTCAATAGATTTAGTAGCTTTGCCAAAGCATAAAATTAAAAGGCCGGTAGCAAGCGGATCTAAAGTTCCTGCATGACCGACTTTTTTTATTTTAGCAAGTGAACGCATTTTGGCAACTACATCAAATGAGGTCCAATCTACATCTTTATCAATCAAGGCAACTCCACCTTCATGCTCGACAAGAGACTTCCATTCGTCGAAAGATTGAATATTATGTTTTGTCAGAAGCATTTACTGGTCGTTATCCTTTTGCTCTGATTTTACAGAATCAAGGAGTTTTTGAATGTGGTCCATTTGGTCGAGTGTATCGTCGATGAAAAACTTAAGATCGGGAGTATGGCGCAGCCTAACAGCTTGGCCAACTAAAAATCTCAATTCACTTTTATTTTCGTCGAGAATGTCAATAAACTCCATAGGGGAGAAATTTTTTCCATAGAGGCTGATATAGACTTTAGCAATTTGCAAGTCTTTAGATAGCCGGACTGCAGTAACTGTTGCTAGTCCGGCTGAATTTTCTCTTGCAATTTCATTTATCGGATTAGAAAGCGCTCTTTTGACAACGCTTGCTACTTTTTCTGCTCTTATAGACATATTATTTAAAAGTTCTTTTTATTTCAACAACTTTATAAGCTTGAATAATGTCATTTTCTTCGAAATCATTAAATCCTTCGAGCTGAATACCGCATTCATATCCTTGGTCGATTTCTTTAACGTCGTCTTTACTGCGTTTTAATGAATGAATTGAACCGGAGAATACTGGCAAACCATTGCGCAATACTCTGATTTTATCGTTTCTATTTACTTTTCCATTAAGCACATAGCAACCTGCAATCGATCCAAGTCTGCTGATTTTGAATACTTTACGTACTTCAATTTCGCCAACAACTTCTTCTTTGAGTTCAGGTTTCAATAAGCCTTCGAGTGCTAATTGAATTTCGTTAATACAGTCATAAATAATATCATATTGTCTGATATCAACATGCTCAGTTTCTGCAATTTTTCTTGCTGAGTTGGTTGGAGACACATTGAAACCAATAACAACCGCGCTAGAAGCAGCAGCAAGCATAACATCTGACTCGCTAATAGCACCTACACCTTTATGAAGGATATTAACTCTTACTTCATCTCTCGAGAGTTTAAGCAATGAGTCACTAATAGCTTCTACAGAACCATTCACGTCGCCTTTAATAACAAGATATAAGTCTTGGACGCCGCCAATTTGGATTTGTGCAGAAATTTCGTCGAGAGTGACGTGGCGCACTTGGCGCAAGTCTTGTTCTCTACGCAATTGTTTTCTTTCGTTGGATATTGATCTTGCTTCTACGTCGTTGTGAGTTACAAAGAAAGTATCACCTGCAGAAGGCAAACCATCGAAACCAATAACTCTAACAGGGAATGAAGGACCAGCTTCATCAACTCTGTTGCCTCTTTCATCAAACATATTTCTTACTTTACCAGAATGAATGCCGGCAACAAAAGGATCGCCGATCGATAAAGTACCTTTTTGAACGATAATAGTAGCAACAGGACCAAGACCTTTACTCATATTAGATTCTATGACAGCACCACGTGCTTTTCTATCAGGATTAGCTTTCAAATCTAATAAATCAGCTTCGAGCAAGATTTTTTCCAAAAGCAATTCAATATTAAGACCTTTTTTAGCAGAAATTTCGACAGATTGGTTTTTACCGCCCCATTCTTCTACTAATATGCCATAATCAGTCAATTGTTGTTTAATACGATCAGGATTTGCATCGGGCTTATCAATTTTATTGATAGCCACAACAATAGGCACATTAGCAGCTTTAGCATGGCTGATAGCTTCAATTGTTTGAGGCATCACAGAATCGTCTGCAGCAACAACAAGAACAACGATATCAGTAATTTGAGCACCGCGAGCACGCATAGCAGTAAATGCTTCGTGACCAGGAGTATCTAAGAATGTGATAGATCTTCCGTCAGGCATTTCTACTCTATAAGCACCAATGTGCTGAGTAATACCACCTGCTTCGCCGGAAACAACATTAGTATTGCGGATATAATCCAATAAAGAAGTCTTACCATGATCTACGTGACCCATGATAGTAACAATTGGAGGTCTTGATTCTAATGTTTCTTCAGGATCTTCTTCATCTTCAATTACTTGAGATTTTTGTTCATCAATAAATTCAACTTCAAAACCATAGTCATCAGCGATAAGGATGATAGTATCTTTATCTAATCTTTGATTGATAGTAACCATCAAGCCAAGAGACATACATTTGAGAATAATTTCATTTGCACTTATTCCCATTAGGTTTGCAATATCGCTGGTAGTAACGTATTCAGTAAGTTTAAGAACATGAGATTCTTTTTCAAGTTCTTCCTGATAACGCATTTCTTTTTCTTCACGTTCAGCTTTTTTCTTTTGGCGCATTTTAGCACGTTGAGAAGCACCGCTAAATTCCATACCGGCTAAAGTTTGGCGAATAGCTTTATCGACTTCTTCTTGGCTAATTTGCTCGCGAATAGATTTTTTACGTTTTTTACGTTTTTTCTCGTCTTTTTTGTCTTTGTCTTTTCCTTTGAGAGGATTTTTATCCTCGATAGGAGCAACTTCTATTTCGCGTTCTTTGCCTTTAATCTTTTTCTTTTTATTTTTTTGGCTATCAGCAGATTCGACTTCGTCAGTACGAGGACGTTTGTCTTTTTTCTTATTCGACTTAATTTTTTCAATTTTAGCTCTTTCGATATTAGCAGCAGAATCTGCTACCAAGTCGATCTTGCCGACAATAGTAAGACCTTTGAGCTGAGGAGCTTCGCCGGGAGCAACTTCAATAAGTTTTTTCTTTTTCTTTTTGCGTTTGTCTCTGCGGACTTCTCTTTCTTTAGAAACTTCTTTAGAAGCATCTTCTTCTTCATCTTCAGTAATTTCATCGACAATAGGCAAGTCTTTTATTTTAGCAGGGTCGATAATACTTGGTTCTTCTATAAGAATTTCAGTATCGCCTTTGAAAAGCTCATCTTTGCTAATGACAATAACCTGATCTTGATCTTCGATAACAATCGTCGGTTCGGGTTTATGAGCTTTTTTGATTTCATGTTTTACTTCTGAATCTACATGGGCAGTATCGATAGCCTCATGTTTAGTTTCCACAGTAGCTTCAGTTTCGACATGAACATGCTCGATGACAGGTTCAGTATCATCATGAATAGGCTCATGATGATGAACTAAATCAGGATGGATAGGAGTTTCTTCTATAGTGTTAGCCACAGATTCGACGAAGTGTTTATTATCGACAGCATGTGAAGAATCGTGTTCTAAACCATGTTCGTGAGCGATATCATCAGAAGGTTTTTTGAACTTATTGTCAGAACCTTTTCTGATTTCCTTATGTTTTTGAATTTTTTCACGAACTTTATCGGCAGCTTTCTTTTCTCGTTTAAATTTTTCATAAACGAGATCAGCCATCTCTTCCGATAAAATAGCTGTCGGTTTATTGTCAATACTGAAGCCTTTGCTATGAAGATACTCAACAATAGTATCTTTCCCAATATTAATTTCGGAAGCGATTTTAATTAATCTTATTTTTTCTGTACCAGCCATAAACCCAATTTTAGATATTATAAAATAATATTTTTCTTCATTTTAGCAATTCGATATAGAATTTCATCATGTTCTTCTTCATCGAATTCAGTAAGCATGATTTTGCGCAACTCAAGAACAAAATCAGGAGTAAGAGTAGGAATTTTTTCGATAAGATATTCAGGATCATTATCTAAAAATTCTCTAGCAGTATGGACGTTCAATTGTTTAAGTTGTTCGATCAACTCATCGCCCAATTCTTGAGCAAATTCGACGAGATCAATATCTTCGCCACCTTCTTTGAGCAATTTGATAGAATAGCCGGTCAATTTAGAAGCAAGTCTAACATTCTGACCGTTTTTGCCAATCGCCAAAGAAACTTGATCGTCTGGAACGATAACAGTAGCTGAATGAGTTTCGAAAGAAATAGCAATATCTCTTACTTTTGCAGGAGACAAAGCACGCATAATATAAACTTGTGGTTCTTCCGAATATTCAATCAAATCAATATTTTCATTATTTAATTCTCTAACTATAGAATGGATACGAATACCTTTCATACCAACGCAAGCGCCAACAGGATCGACCCTATCATCGTAGCTCATAACAGCAACTTTAGCTCTTTCGCCCGGATCTCTAGCAATGCCTTTAATTTGGATAATACCGTCATAAATTTCAGGAATTTCAATTTCAAAAAGGCGGGCTAGGAAATCGTCTGATGCACGAGATAAAATAATTTCGGGCTGACCACCAAGACCACTACGCTTTACTTCTTTAACTAAAGCTTTAATAGTTTGATTTTTCTTATATCTATATGGTTCGTTAGGAATTTGCTCTTCGCGGGGTAGTCTCATTTCTACTTTATTATGAAGCACGAGAATATCATGACGGCGAACTTGATAAATCTCGCCTACTATAATTTCACCTGCTTTTGTAGCATATTCATTATAAACATTATCTTTTTCAACTTCACGAATTCTTTGGTTAAGATTTTGGGAAGCTAATGTAATTAATCTTCTACCAAAACTATCGGATATATTATCGAGTGTGATTTCTTCGATAAATTCTTCCCCGAGTTCTATTTTATCGTCGCTGTATAACTCAGCTTCTTCGAGTGAAATCTGTGTTACAGGATCTTCTACCACTTCTACAACTTCGCGAGTCAAATAAATTTCGACATCGCCTTTGTCCATATTGACAATAATTTCGAAATTGGCGTCAGTTCCATACTTTTTGCGTACAATCATTGAAAGGGTTTCTTCAACAATACCCTGAAGCAAATCTCTATCGATATTTTTAGATTTAGCCATCTCTGCGAATGCATCGATAATAGATTTCTTGTCAATTTTATGTTTTACTTTACGGCGAGCCATAACATTTACCGATAGTTATAGTTTTAAAATATTTTGTTCACTTTTTAGTTTATGTCTCAAAATTTTAATATATATAAAAAAATGGGCTATCGAGCCCATCCCGTTATGAGATATGCAAAATTACAAACTTTTTTCTAATATTGAAAGAAAAATTTCAATATTTACAATGAATATCAATGATTAAAGAATAGTTTCGGAGATTTTATGGCTTTTAATGCATCTGATTTTTTCATGTTAGAAGAATTTCTTAGCCAAGAAGAAAAATTGATTAGAGATTCTGTTAGTGAATTTGTTGATGACAAAGTAATTCCTATTATTGAAAAACATTATAGAGAAGGCAGCTTTCCTGAAGAATTGATTCCACAAATGGCTGAATTAGGATTGTTTGGGATCACTATACCTGAGCAATATGGAGGAGCCGGAGCTAATTATACATCTTATGGTTTAGCTATGCAAGAATTGGAGAGAGGCGATTCGGCTATTCGCTCTTTTGCGTCTGTTCAAAACTCTTTAGTTATGTTTCCTATTTATAAATATGGTTCGGAAGAATTAAAGAATAAATGGCTACCTTTGCTTGCTCAAGGTAAGGCAATTGGTTGCTTCGGGCTTACCGAACCTGATTTTGGATCTAACCCTTCAGGTATGATTACAAATGCAAAAAAGATTGATGGCGGATTTTTGCTTAACGGAGCAAAAATGTGGATTACTAATGGATCTGTAGCTGATGTCGCTGTGGTTTGGGCTAAGTATGAAGATGAAGTGCATGGCTTTATTGTTGAAAAGGGGATGAAAGGATTCTCTGCTCCTTTGATGAAAGGAAAGCATTCGCTAAGAGCTTCTGTTACTTCAGAATTAGTATTTCAAGATTGTGAAGTGCCGGAGTCTAATATGTTGAAAATTAATGGACTTCGTGGTCCGCTTAGCTGCCTCACTCAAGCGCGTTATGGTATTGCATGGGGAGTAATTGGTGCTGCTCTCGGAGTCTATCATTCTTCTGTGGAATATGCTAAGTCGAGAATTCAATTTGGTCGTCCTATTGCTGGTTTTCAAATTACTCAAGAAAAATTGGTAAAGATGTTTAATGAAATTACTAAGGCACAATTAGTTAATCAGCGTCTCGGCAGATTGATGGACGAAGGAAGAGCTCGACCACAGCATGTATCCTTCGCTAAAAGAAATAATTGCGAGATAGCTCTCGATTGTGCAAGAGTAGCTCGCGAAATTCATGGTGCTAATGGGATATTGGATGAATATCCTATTATGCGTCATAGTGCAAATCTCGAATCGGTAAAGACTTACGAAGGTACTCATGAGATTCACACACTTATTTTAGGACATGAAATAACCGGTATTCCGGCTTATGAATAAAATGCCGTAATCCATTGGAAAATAAAGTGAGTGAATATGGATATTGAAAAACTCAGACAAGTTTGTTTGTCAATGAAATCATGTACTGAAGATTTCCCATTCGACGAAACTACTTTATGTTTTAGAGTGGGAAATAAGATTTTTGCGATTACTGATACTGAGGATTTACCTTTAAGAGTCAATCTAAAGTGCGATCCTGAAAGAGCAATTGAGCTAAGAGAATTGCATGAAGAGATTGTGCCGGGATATCATTGCAATAAAAAGCATTGGAATACGATATACCTAAATGGGAATTTAGATGAAAAACTTGTTATAGAATTAATAAGACATTCTTATGAGTTAATTCTTAATTCTCTTCCAAAGAAGATTAAAGATACTATATAAAAATTACATTGCACCGTGTAAAAAAAGGGAGCGTTCGTTAAGAATTTGCTCCCTTTGTAATATCTGTAAGTCTATTATATTCTAACGTATTTTGGTTAATTCGTTGATAATATCATTAACTTTTTCTTTGTCGAGTATAGTCCAGATTATTTCACCTTTAGTGTTGATGTAGTATACTTCATTATTTTTCCAAACTTTTGCCAAACCATTTACAAATTTAGAAGCAAAATCGAAAATAGGTTGTATGACAAAGTCATATTGTTTGTTGATAAAACCATATTTTCCATTAATTGCAACAGCAGCTAAGCCTTCAGAAAATTGGCCGGCATCTTCAAAGAAAGGAATTCTTTCGAACTCACCACTAATATTTATATAACCCCATTTACCATTATCGTTAATACATCCTAAACCTTCTGAGAAATCTAAAGCAAATTGATATACAGGCATTTTAATAAAATTACCGTTAAAATCTATGTAGCCATAATAATTCCCATCAAGCACACGAGCAGCCCCGTTTTGAAAACCCCAAACATAATCAAATTGAGGTTTAATCTTTTCTTTGCCATTTTTGTCCATGAAACCCCATTTTTCGTTAATCATTATAGGAGCTAAGCCTTCAGAAAAACTTCTTACATCTTCATATTTCGACTCTAAAACAACATCACCTTTTTTATTGATAAATATATATTTATCAGATTTTCGGGCTAGTGCCAGTTCATCTTGAAAAGTAGCAAGATAATTATATTGAGGAGAAATGACAAACTCACCTTTGGTATTAATAAATCCCCATTCTGAACCATATTTGTAAAGGAATGAATATTCACCTTTTTCATAAATAGCCAAGCTATCTTTGAAAAGTCCAATAAAATCATTAGTCTTTTCGAAAAGCTCATTTCCCTTATTGTCAATAACAGTAAATCTATCAAAGATTGGAATAAAAAGAAACTTAAAAGTATGAATAACCGTAACTTTGCCTTCGCTATAATTTGACCAATAAGGCAAATCAAAATCAACGAAATTTTTTCCATTTTTATTAAAAAGTATATAATTAACTTTGTTATGATATTGTGGAGGTATAATCACAGTACCCTTGTTGTCAATAAAACCAACTGCATAGTCATCTACAATGGGAATAAGATTTTCTTGTGCAACCAAAATATTAAATTGAAATAATAGAATTATTGAAAAAAAGAGCAATCTTTTCATATTAATCTGATTCCTTGTATTTTGAATAAACATTAACAGCCTGAGGCAAAATACTAATCTCAGCAGGAATAGTACCGCCAAATTCTCCATCAACTTCTACGAATAAGTTGTTAGAAGATATTATATTTACAGTTTTGCATTTGAATGTATGTATTTTAGGATGATTTATAAATTTGCCACTATAGAGCATAGGAGAATATCTAATAACGTCGAACTTTGAGATTTTAGGGATAAGAGTAACATCGAAAAGCCCGTCGGTTGGATTGGCAGAAGGCATTTGCTTCATACCTCCACCGTTGTATTTGCCGATACCAATCGAAATGCTGAATAGATCGAATTGCATTATATCTTTATCTAATTGAATAGTGCAGAGTTTCGACTCATACTTGTTAAGAGATATGAATAAGTTTTTGAAAAATAATAGCTTTCCAAACTTGCCTCTAGATTTGTCATAATTTACATTATTGGCAACAACAGCATCAAATCCAATACCGGCAACGTTGATGAAGTATTTTTCTTCGACTAAGCTATTGACAAATTTGATTTTTCCAATATCTTGAAGAATGGATTTATCCTCAAGAATTATCTCTAAAGAATCTTTTAAGTGCTTAGAAATATTATGTGTTCTGCACCAATCATTGCCAGTGCCGGTTGGAATAATACCTAAATATATTTCTTTTGAAGAAACAAGATCTTGAGACATAATTCCATTTATTATTTCATTTAGAGTGCCGTCTCCACCGATGCAGACAAATTTTCTAAATCCTCTTTTAATTCCTTCTTGGACTATGTGAAAAGCATGACCACTTTTTTTTGTAAACTCAAATGTATAATTAGAACTTAGAAGCTTTGGATGATTTTGAATTTTTTTCCAAAGTTTCAACGAGTTTTTTCTGCCTGAATTTGGGTTTACAATGAAATAAAGCATAGCCTTTTAAGTCATAGCCAAAAAATATTTTTACAAAATTAAAACAATAATTTATCATATTATTAGATAAAAAAAAATATTTTTATATAAAT
>CAZBNQ010000065.1:0-7127 GCA_964493035.1 uncultured Hyphomicrobiales bacterium
TATTCATTTACTGGATTAAATAATATATCAGAATTGCTTTATGAATGTGCTAGGAGCTTAGGATGCTATATTAGAGCTGAATATATAAGTAGTTCAGATATTAATATTTATTTTGTAAGTCGAAATAATATTATTGAATCTGATTATACTTATATTAAACATGCTACAAGTGCAGATATTAATACTAGTTCAATAATTTCAAGTGAACCATCTGAATATTATTCCATAGCTAATAATTATGCAGCTGATGGATTTGATAATTTCAAACAAGGTGAAGTATCAGAAAAATATGAAGAAAATGCTAAGCAAAGAAAAGTAAAAGAAGATAGATCTAATATTAATCAAAAGCGAATATTATTTTCATCTTCTCCGACAATGATTACTAGAGTTGATACAAGCAATAATACTACAAATAAAACTCCGGAACCTTTAAATGCTTGCTATTCAGAAAATCTAATTGAATCATTTAATTACAGTAATTATAATTATTGGACTAAATATCTTGGATTAAGAGGTGAAAATCTTCATACTTCATTATATATACCAATTTATCCAGTTCCTGAAGCTGAAGTTCATTCTGGCTTAGGTGGATTAATACCTGTTTATAGACCAGTTTGTGGAATCCAGCAAAAATATAATGATAATAATCTCAATTTCGATACTTTATCGGATTATATTACATTCATTACTGGTAATGATAAGCAATATTACGAAACCGAATATAGCATTACAATTCCTGCATGGAATGGCTTTTCTAAGTCAACTACTGGATCCAATCCATCATGGAAAAATATCAAACTTGGATCGAAAATAAAATTAGCAGAAACCGTAAAAAGGTTTATTAACGGTAATTGGGAAGACGCTACAATTGTACGGGATTATGTCGTAGTTGGAAAAGAAACAAGTCTTAAAAAGCCTGAAACCAAATTGAAACTTCATAATATTGAAAGATTTGCTTATGGATTTTGGGATGGAGATATTGGTCAATTACCAGTAGATACATATAATCCTATCCCCAAAAATACAATTGCTGATCTTGTAGAAGGAACTTCAGGTGAATTTACAGTAGCAGCTAACGAAACGATATTACAAGGCGATGCAGTAATGGTAATGGCTGATGAAACCATTCGTAAAAGTGAATCTAAAAGTATTTATTATGGAAAAACTCGTGGTATTGCTCTCGAAAATGGCTTAGGAGGAGATACAATCAGAGTTCAAACTACCGGAGCTATAACATTAGATTGGTTTAATTGGGATATGAATAAGCCTATATGGTGCAGAACAAAGAGTTCCGGAACAAATCTTACACAAAATCCATTATTGGATAAAACCACTGAAGAAGATTTATATTTAGTGATAGGAAAGCCTTTAGATTCGACTACTTTATTAATTGATATTGATGAATATAAATTTATATAGGGAATTATGGCAATATATTTTAGATATAGTAATACACCTTTAACTTCTTTAGTGTTCGATTCGAGTGCATCAATAGCTATACCTCCAAATGAGCCAACACAAAAGAAATTTTATGGAGTAAAAATCACAGATCCAATGCCTAATACTACCGTAGATAATGGGAGAGCATTAAATGGAGCTGGGTATTCCCATATTTTAAACTCATTTGAAGAAATGATTGTTATTATTTCATCAAATGAAATAGATTCATTTGCATTGGATTTATTAAAGAAATTATGGGTTGCACCATTTAAATATATTTCAATTGATGGAGGCAATTATAAAGAAATTTTGTTACCCGGTGGAGCTTTCCCATTAACATATATTGAAGAAGTTAAATATTTACCTGAAATAACTTTTAATATTTCATTTGTGGAGCCTTCAACATGGCAGATCTAATACTAAACTCAATGGCTTCAATGTGCCATTTATTACCAATAAATGGATTGATTATTATTCATCCAACAGGCTCAATTTATTCAGATGATAAAACAAAATTATATTATCCTGAATCTGAATCTTCATGGAAAATTACACCTATAAATCGAGCAACATTTGAAGGAAATGATATTACTTTAGGATATTCATTATCTGCTACACTTTATTTTAGCCAGAATAAATTTAAAGAATTAGGAATTATTGAAAGATTACATAATATTTCTATTGAAATTGGAGAAAAATTATTTCACCAAATAATTTTAGTAATAGGTAATAATAAAATAGCTCCTGCAGAAGAGCTACCTGAAAATATCAATTCAACAAGTGGAGCATTTGTTTATCTTGGAGATGAACCTGGAATTAATTTTTCCATTGAAAATATCGAATTTCGACCACGTTTAAAAATCGAATTAAGAGCATTTATAAGTAATCCTGCCATTGTAAATAATGGTGAGGGCTTTTATTCATTATAGGAGGATTTATGGAAGAAAATAATCAAAAAGGAAGAGTGTTTTTTGAATATAATGGGAAAAAATATATATATGATTATAATATTCTGACCTTGGAGCAATTAGAATTAGCCAAGGAATTGACATTATTCAAATATCATCAATCGAAGGTCAATCCAGATAATTTCGATATGGTAATTAAATCACAAGGGGCGTATTTTACAGCAATTATGCTTTCATTTTTACTTCGAGAATATAAAGACAATAAACCACTCGAATTTAACTATGATAAATCAGAATTTGAGACTTTAATATTCGTAAAAAATCTTCCTGCAAGCGAACTACCAAAATGCGAGGAAGTTTTAACCGATTTTTTTACAAAGTCCGGACTTGGGAAAGTCGGATCAGCATTGCTATCAAGAAATACCAAGCTCGGCTCAATGGAAATAATATCTCAATTAATGCTGAAGAATATGATTACACAAATGAACAAGAAAGATTAATCAAAGAAACTTTTTTAATTCAAAAATGCTATGAACCCGGAGAATTAAATAGAAGATTATATGAAGCATTAACAGAAATTTGGATTATTCCAATATTAGCAAGAAATGACGTTACAAAATTCGAAAAAATTAGACATTCTAGATATATTGATGCAATGATAGCCCTTGAACAGCTCTTAGCTTAAAAGGGCTTTTATATAAAGGAAAATATTATGATAGATAAAATGCAAATAGTATTAGATATGCTTGTAAATCTTAAGCATAACAAAGGCGATATTGATAAGACTATCAATGAGATGAATAATGAGTTTAAAAAGGTAAATCCTGATATTAATCTCGATACATCTTCAATAAAGGAGAGTATAAAAGAAGTATTTCAAGCTTTTAATGAGCTTGATGCTTCTGCAGAAGATTTTGAGAGTGTTTTATCAGGAATAAAATTAAATATCGATTCAGATGAAGCAAAAAAGGCATTTGATGAGCTTGAAAAGATGGTTGAGGATATAAATAATATAGATCTAACTACTTTAGAAAAAGCTTTGGATAATATTTCTGATTCTGACTTAGAAAAAATCAAAAATTCATTAAAAGATGCTTTTGAAAACTTCGAAACTAATGAAGCTAAGAAAGCTATAAGTGATTTAGCGAATCAATTCGAAATTACACGTGCTGAAACAGAAAATTTAATGACAGCACAAAGAAAAGCATTAGCACAATTAAAAGCAACTGGTAAAGAAGGCACAATTGAATATATTAATCTTCAAAAAGAGCTTGAAGAGACTTCGAAAAGCTTAAAAGAAATGACTGATATAGCAGATGGTATTGAATCAATAGGGAAATCAGGGGAAACCTTTGTCGATATAGTAGCTAAATTTGAGGTATTGGGTAATATTGGTGAAAAATTATCTGCTTTTTCTGAAAAAGGGATAGAGGCAAGGGACGCTTTATTGAATTTAGCAGGGCAAACGGGCGTTACTGGGGATGAATTAGAGATTTTAAAAGAAAAAGCACAAGAAGCCTTTGTTTCTGGTGTTGGAGGATCAGTTGGAGAGGCAACAAAAGCCATAGCCACTGCAAAACAAATGCTTGGTGGCTTCTTAGATAATGATGAATTGACAAAATTTACAGTAAAAGCTGCTGCAATTGGGCAGGTATTTGATAAAGATGTTAATGAAGTTATAGCAAAATCTAGAACCTTTATTGCTCAATATGGGCTTGAAGGTGAAGAAGCTGCTAATTTAGTTGCTTATGCTATGCAAAAAGGCGGTAGTGCAATGGATGACGTGTTAGATACTCTTGACGAATACTCCCAATTAGCAATAAAAGCTGGTTATGCTTCTGAAGAATTTACTGGAATATTAGTAAATGGTGTACAAGCAGGGCTTAGAGATACCGATAAATTGGCTGATTCTATTAAGGAAACACAAATTAGGCTCAATGCAGGAGATACTTCCAAAGCATTAGAAGGGCTTACATCTCCAATAACAGCTCAAATTCAAGAAATTGTTAAGCTGGGAGAAACCGGCAAAATTTCGATAAAAGAAATGACTCAACAATCTGCCGAATTGTTAAATAATGCCTTCCAATCAGGTCAAATTACTGCTTCAATTCGGGATCAATTTGCAGTTGCACTCTCCGGAACAATGGCTGAAGATATTGGGGGGGAGATGTGGACTAAAATATTTAGTCAAAAGATTGATACTTCGGCAATTCAAGCACAAGCAAAGCTTGCTGGGGAGCAAATAGGTAATGCTTTAGGTCCCGTAACGATGTTTGAACAAATACAAAAACGTTTTGATGCGTTTGCAACAAACGCAAGCCAAGCATTAAGCCCATTAATATCACAAGCAGGAGGGGTTTTAACTTCAATTTCGAGTATAGCACCTGCAATTACAATGCTTCAAGGTGTAGAATTAAAGGATGTAAAGGAGAATTTCTCTAGTATAGGAAGTATATTAACTAGTGCTGGAGGAGCAACTAAGGATTTTGTTAAAGGAATGTTATCAAACTTAATTCCTGCATTTGCTTCAGCAGGAACAGCAGGAGCAACAGCAGGAGCTACAACTGCTGCAGCTTGGGGCGCAGCTTTAGGCCCAATATTATTAGTGGTGGGGGCATTTGCAGGGATAGTTGGTCTAATTAAACTCATATCATCAGCAACACATGAAACCGCAAAGGAGCAATTAGAATCAGCTAAAGCACAGGAAGAAGGGTTAAAGACTCAACAAAAGACATTAGAAGCCCAAAAACAGAGGAAAAAAGATAATTTGGAGCTAATAAAATCTTATGAGGAGCTTGGAAAAAAGTCGAATAAAACACAAATGGAGGAGGAGCAATTTCGACAGATCCAGGTTCAATTATCTCAAGCTTTTCCCGGTGTAATTTCAGGTACAAAAACATTTGCAGAGAACATGACGAATTTGAAAGGTGCAGTTGAGAAGGGGAAAAATGAAATTCAAGGTATAGATAAGCAATTGAAGGAATTAGATGCTAATTTAATTAAAGCAAGAACCTTAACCTTACAATCAGAAGTGAATGTTTCTAAAGAAAATATTGAAGATCAATTGCAAGATGCTTTTTCTAATGTATCATGGAGTTGGGACGGTGCGCAAGAATGGATATTTGGTACATCCAATGCAAGGGATATGGCTGAGGATGCCGTTAAGCAATATACAGATGCTATTTACCAAGCTCAAAATTCCTCGCAATTAGCTGATGCTGGTGCAAAGTTTCAAATGGCTTTATGGAATGATAAATCATTCGAGGGGGTTCCTGAAGAAATGAAAGCCAAATTGGTAGGTTCTATTGAA
The DNA here is from genome assembly GCA_964493035.1 of uncultured Hyphomicrobiales bacterium. Taxonomy (GTDB): domain Bacteria; phylum Bacteroidota; class Ignavibacteria; order Kapaibacteriales; family UBA2268; genus JAUQWR01. Next base: position 5,659 of record CAZBNQ010000065.1, read on the forward strand.
GATATGATGAAAAAACAAGGAGCAGTAATAGAACAACAAAACAAGATTAATAATGAGAAAATGCAAAAAGGTATTCAAGAAGCTTTCAAAGATGGTGTTGTCTCGGAAGGTGAATTAAAGAAAATATCTGATACTACAAAAGTGCCATTAGAAGAAGTACAAAAGTATTATGATGAATTAAAAGCTAAAGCCAAGTCAGAAAAAATTGGTGAAATTTTACAAAAATCCGCCGAAATTAAGGGTAATTTAGATGGAGGTCAAAAATTAAATGACCTAGTAAAGCAATTTGAAAATGCAAAGACTGATATTGAAAAAGCTAGTATAGCAGAAGCTATAAAAAAACAGGCTCCGGACGCAATAAAAGCTACTGGATCTGTTATTACTGCAGAAGGAAAATTGGTAAATACTTATTCAATAGTATCTGATAAAATTAAAGAATCTTCAGAAGCTCAAAAGGGACGTTATTCAGGTGATTTAAAGGCTAAGCAAAATGAATTTATTAAGACAATTCTAACAGAAAAAGATGCTTATGCTGAAAATATAACTGAAATGAATAGATTAAAAACAGAGAGAGATAAACTAGCTTCTCAGGGCTTAGATACTTCCAAAATCGATGCAGATATTAATGCTCTTGGAGCTAAAAATCAAAAAATAATCACTGATATGACAAAAGATATTATAAAATGGGAGGAAAAGGGCTTAGATTCAACAGAAATTTATAATGAAATGGCTAAAACTTTAGGCAAATCTCCGGAAGAGGTTAAAAAGTTAATCGAAAAACAAAAAGAAACAATTCTTAAGCAGAAAGAAATGAATAAAGAAGCTACTAAATTAGCTGATATATTCGGAGAAGCTCAGAAAAAATCCCAAGATCAATTTAATCAAGCCTTAAATGAAAGTAAATCTTTGATCCTTAAAATTCGAGAAGCTAAAGCTAAGGGTAATAAGGAAGATGTTAATAGATTTTCAGCAGAGTTGAAGGAAAAGCGGGCACTAGCGAGAGAATATGATAAACAATCAGATAAATTGCAGGCAATTAAAGAATCTGAAGAATCAAGATACAATCAAGAGGTAAAATCAGCTTATGAACTTGCAAAAATTGAAGCTGATAAACAGAAATCTATATTAGAACTAAGAAATCAAGAAAAGATTCTTGATGATGAAGCATTAAGATTAGAGGAAAATAGGCAAGAAACTGTTTGGGATAGTTTAGTAATTGAAAAAGATAAATTGGATATGCTTGAAGCTCAAAAGGCTTCCTTAGAAAAGGCATACAAAATAACAAAAGATCAAAATGGGAAAATTGTAATTGGAATTAAAGCAGGAAAAGGAGAAAAGAAATCCGAAATAGATGAAGCTATAACTGAAGAGATTAATACTATCAATCAAAGCATAAAAGAAGCTAAAAATTCTGTTAAAGGAGTAGAAATTCAGATTGGATTAGATCGTGCTGAAGTGGATAAGCAATT
>CAZBNQ010000065.1:7146-11079 GCA_964493035.1 uncultured Hyphomicrobiales bacterium
CATGAATATGAATTAAATAAAACGATTCATGAAATTGAACTTGGATTAAAAGGAGCTGAAGAATTTGATACTTTAATCTCATTAACTATGAAACGAGTTGATTTAGTCAAAAATCAGCTTGAAAGTAGCAATTCAGCGATTTCCAAGCTCGAAAATAAATTAATTAATGAATTAAATAATGCTACTGATGATGAACAAAAACAAGCCATTCAGAATAAATATGATATTCTAATCAATGAGGAAAGAAAAAAGAATCTAGACCTTTTAAAATCTGTTGATGAAGCTGAATCAAAAGTGGATGAATTATATCAAAAAAGATACGATTATCAACTTAATAAAATTCAATCTCAATATGATAAGGAAAAGGAATTATTAGATCAAAAATATTCAGAGATTGAAAATAGATATGCGAAATTTTCAGAAAATATGGCAAAAGGAATTGCTAATCTTGTAGGCAGATCCGTTGATGAAGAATTAAATAAAATTGATGCTAGAGAGCAGGAAAAGTTAAATAAATTGCAACAATGGCAGGAATTGGGAGTAATTTCTGCTGAGGATTTTGAAAAAAGAAAATCTGAAATTGAATATAGATCTGCTAAAGAACGCGAAAGAGCTGAAGAAAATAATCGATTACGTACTCTTAGAAATGAAGCCTTTGCAAAAGGTATGCAATTACAGATGCAAAGGGAAAAAGATGCTGAATATGCCTTACTAGAACAAAAGAAAATCAAAGCTGAATTATCTGCATTTGAAACTAGAAATCAAATAACTACTGAAGGCTTAGAATCGATTTTAAGCGAACAACAGAGATATAGGGAGTTAGAGACCCAAGCAAGAGAATATGGCTTAACAGAGCAATTACAGAAGGAAATGGAGGCATCAAGGCAAATTATTGAAGAAAGAAAAAAAGGACTTTCTCTAGAAGAATCTACAAAACTCGATGCTCTATCTAAACAATGGGATGAAATCAATAAGGTTTACAAAGAAAAAACAGATTTAATATCAATAACATTAAGCCAGGCATCAGAAGGCGTAAGCGAAGCAATGGGAGCTTTATTAGCAGGTGATCCAAAAGCTGCTACTGATGCTTTAAGATCAAGCTTTGCACAAATTTTGGGTACTACAGCCGAAATGTTAAGGAAAGAAATTGATCTATTGATAGTTAATCTTTTAATTGATTGGTTTAAAGATCCATCAACTCAAGCTATCCCATTTTGGGTAAAGATGGGTTTAATACCTCTAACTCAATCCATGATATCCGGCTTAATTCATGGTATAGCTGATCCAATGATTAATAACGTTATTCGAATGCCTACTGGGGGTGAAATATCATCACCTTATGATTTTACAGGTGTATATAATCAACCTACTTATTTAGTTGGTGATGGATCTAAATTAGGAGCTCCCAATACAGAATATGTATTGAATCATCCACAATTAAAAGAAGTGGTTAGAATGAGCGCGCGAGAGGCATTCTCGGGAATGTATAAATTAATGGGTGAGCTTATTGGAATATTAAAAAATCAATCCTTAGAAACTGAATTGAGTGGAAATAATATAAGAATAGCCATGACACGTGATAAAATTGCTTCAGGGAAAAGAAGTCGATGATATTACAATATATAATAATATCAAGCGTTTAGCACAATTGCAGGATGAATATTTAAAATCTTGTCTTAATTTTCTTTACAACCCCAATGAGCAAAATTATTGGGGCTTTTTTGTAATAATAATATCATTCTAACGTATTGATATTTGTACTTCTTAGTACATTGTATTTTTAAATTTATTATAATTCGTGCCTCCGGGGTTTCTCGGAGGCTTTTCTATTAAAATATTGATTTTATCTTATAGTACGTAAATTTACGTATATTGAAATAAAAAATATTCAAATGAAAAATAATACTTGCATATATTCGTAAAATATGTTAAGTTTACAATGTGATTGATGGTCAATCACACAAAACAAAAAAATGAGGAGAGCCACCTCGAAAAAAACAGGCAGAGGAATAAAATGAATTGGTATCAAGAATTAAGAAAAGCCTATCAACAAGGCAAATCATTAAAAGTAAGTGAAATCGCAAATCTTATATTTGCTGATGAAGCAAGAGACAGTAAAAGTATTTTGAAAAAGGAATATTTCGAAAATGAAAACATACTTCAAATCGAATGTACATATATTCCAAATACTGGTGCATCAGAAGAAATGGTCATTTATCGATTAGATCTCAATCAAGATTTCTCTAAAAAAGTAATTTACATAAAGAAATTTATTAAAGAAGAAATACATGAATTTAATCCCTAAATTTATGATCTGCGAAAATCCAATGCTCAGTGAAGAGCATTATAATGAATTTATTCTACATACTCAACCGCCGGAATTTCTGGCGGTTGTATTAGATAAAGATTCTCCGGAACAATATCAAAAGCTTTCCTATCCCATTATTGAAACCATTGGATATGTGCATGATGATGGATTGCTTACAATCTATATATTAGCACCCATAATCCAATATTCCGAAGGTGATATTAAACCAATATTAAAACGCATGGCTGATTGGTTTAGATCATATTTAAAATATGAAGATAAACTTGCTAGGAAACATGGCAGTATGTTTAAAATTATACCTTTTTCTGAGGACTACCCAGATACACGGGTAATTGCTGATGAAGCATTAAATAAATTCATTATAATACATAATTCAATAGTCAGGGAGTTTCGTTCATCAGAAGAATTTGAAAATGAAATGAAAAAGATAGGGATTACTGATATTAATGCAGGTATAATAAATGTATTTAAAAAGCAAATGCAAGGACTGAATTAATGACAATTCAAGATTTAGAGCAAATAAAGGATATAATTAATATCAAGAATCTTTGCATTAATGCAGGGATAAATCCTAATACTATTGCAACAAAGCTTTCAAGAGGAACGGAATTGAGTATTACCGAATCCGAAGCCTTTGAAAAAGCATTAGCAGATAAAAATCTATATCTTGGTAGCCCACAATCCGCAAAAGTAATTTTAGATTTGCTTAAAAATAAATAATCAATGATTTTAAAGTTCTTATAATACATTATTATATTCTAATAAATATCGAATAATTGATTGAATCAATATTGAATAGGTAAATAATATTTCATATATTATTGTTATATTAGATTGTAATTAAAAGATAACAATAAATTAAAATTGCTTTTTTATTTCAAATATTATTGATTAAGTTTGAATTGTTAGCTAGCAATAAATTCATGTAGTACTACAAATATTAAAATTATTTCAAAATATTTGGAGAAAATTTATGAAAAAATCATTGTTTTTAGCAATACTATTATCTATTGTTACACTTTCAATAGCTTATGCTGATATAGCAAGACCTTTTACAACTATTTTAAGAGAACCATCTAAAAATTGTAAATGGGGTGAAAAAATTACATTTTTTGATACTAATGGTGATGGTAATTATGATTATGTAGTTAAAGATAATTGCGATGGATCATCATCTGGTTCACCAATGAATGTTGTTGGTGGTAATTTAGGACCTGCACAATTGGAGGGATCCAGTGCACGAATTTTATCAGGAAGTTTAGAATCAGATATTTATGTGATCGAAATATATGTTCCCAATGCTACTGGTGAAACTAATGTTGGCTATTTAACAAAAACTAGTCCACTAACTGATCCAATATTCTATTTGAATGGATATTATACACCTTAATTTTACTTTATTAGGAGCCAGATATTCTGGCTCCTCCTATTTGAAGGAGTAATAATATGAAAGCGATTTTATTATTTCTAACATTAATTTTAATCCAAACAAAAATATTATTAGCTGATGATTTAAGATATGTTTTGCCATATTCTCAAGTTAATCAATATTTAGAACAACTTATTTTGGTATCAACTACTAATACAAATATTGATTTTGCAAT
>CAZBNQ010000066.1:0-11008 GCA_964493035.1 uncultured Hyphomicrobiales bacterium
TTCAGTTATTTCAAAATTGAAATATGATATATTTGAGACAGGATTTGGTACAACATTTATTCCTGAAACTTCATTATCATCTTGTGTGTCATATTTCCATTCAGCTAATTTTCCAATTGGAGAATCAGGACCCAAGTACCAAGATGGATTGAATTTGAATGCCAAATCATAAATAATATTATCGAATGACATTTCTTCGTTCATGCCATTAAATACAATCACATCGCCCAAAAATCCATTAAAATATTTGAAATAAGAGCTATGGAAATTATAACCATTAAATCTGGTACCGTTTGCTGCACATCCAACTCCCTCACAATCATTTGCGTAAGTAGCATCTTTTAGCAAACCTTTAAATTCCAAAGCATCTGATAGTTCGCCATTAAAATACAATTGCATTTGAGTACCATCATACATTAAACATACAATATTTGCATCGTTATAATTGATAAGTCCGGGTGTATTCATAGTAATAAATCTTGTTTGAACAGAATTCCACATTCCTGCGACTAAAGTACCATTTTGCAGATAAATATTATATCCTGAAAGTTGCCCTCCAGCTTCAAACAATACCTGCTCGCCATTTATTATATTTTGGGTTGGTTTGAACACAACAAAAATATATTTCTTGTCAGGTGCGCTTGCATAAGATGTTCTTCCTGTTGAGATCTTATCCTTGTGATCGCATGCTAATGCATCACTTTTTAGTTGTATCCAATTATAATCCGGTTCAAATTTGACAGCCGGCATACCATTGATCCCTTCCAAATACCATTTTGGCCGCTTGGTAGGAGTCGGTGCAATGGCATTTTCCGGATCGAAAGTAATATCACTTACATAACTGATTTCATCTCCACTTATCAAAGCATCATTAGATGATGGCTCTAGATGGAATGCTGCATCAGAATAGAATAATTTATTATATATGAAATCTCCTGAGTTTTCAGCTGTAGATATGCTAAATACTTCAGCAGCATTAAGAGATTCACATTCAGTATAAAATCCGCAATCGAAAGCAAAGAAATCTGCCATTGGGCTCGATCCACCGAGCATATCTACTAATACACCCGCATAGTTTATATAGTTCATAGCTCTAATCATTGAAGGAACTTTTTTGGATGATGATTTCAATTCTCCGCTCACCCAATTATCAAATCCTAATATGGACACACCATAATAAACTTGAAATCCTTGATAAGGTTCATTGCAATTACTAGATTCGCTGCCAACTTCTATAATATCATAATCGTATGCGCAAAGTGTTGCATTTTTAATTTCATCAAACACTCCATTTTGCAATACTTTATCAACTTTTATATTCGACAGATTTGTCATTGTAGGATTTGTGAAAAATGGCGCAAAATCAATTCCGGCAGAAATTTCTGTACCATTGCCACCATCAACTATTATTCCATTGTTGAATTTAGGCCCACTCGGATCGTTCCAATAATTATTTTCAGCCTTAACATAAAATACGTTAGAGTGACTATTGAATACAGGTCTTAAGGACAAGAATTTGTTGTGGTGAAGATTTATATTTTTGAATTTATCCGCATTTGTTGGAATAGGATCATAAAGCACAAAGAAAGAATATCCAGTCAATATATTTTGAAATGTATTGTGATGTATATCAATATTTTCATTTAATGTCTCGCCCCAACGTGCTTGAATCATTAATGGTGCTCTATTTGCCCATAAATTATAGCCATCGAACAAGTTTTCTTTTGCCTCTCCATTGACCCAACCATTGAATGTTAAAGAAGCATTGTAGAACTTAGAATTTTCGACTAAGGCATTTTGTCCTCCAGACAAGTAGAAAGATCCGGTTCTTACTTCGCAATTTTTAATTGTAAGATTTTCGGGATTAGATCCAAAATTCAAAAATTCATTTACTGATTTGCCATCAGCATTAAATTTTGAATTTTCAATTCTTATAGGACCACCAAAAGCTTGATACCATTTAATAAATGGAATCCAATTTTCGGATTGAATTTCGACTTCGCAATTCAACATCGAAAATCCAAGCCCTGAGATATTTGTACGGTTACCTTCTTGCTCGCCCAACATCATATAAATATTATTTGGAAGCGCATTGCCGTTATAGACAAATTTTACATTATTAAATTCAAGTCCGTCTATAGAGCATTCTTGGCCGCCACCATGCGAAAATTCGACTAATTGCCCTGCATTTTTGATTATCAAATCTTTGAAAATAATATCTTTCCACAAATTGCTGGGTAATAATTCGCTTATAGTACCTACTACCGTAGGTCTTAAAGTAGCGGATTCGCCCAATAAAGTAACAGCTTGCAAAATTTTAAGATTTTCGGTATAATTACCATTCTGAATATTGATAGTAACATATTCAGGAACAGCATCGATTGCATTTTGTGTAGTATTCACTATTGGAACATATACATTATTTGTTATATACCAAACCAAGCCTGGTTTATCAGATCCATCAAGAGCATGCCAAGTATATCTTTCCAATTCAAAAAGTTCTGACTTAGTCATAGATGAAGGAAGTTTGCCATTGAATGTAGATAGCTGAGCTTCAATATCAAAATTCGAATAGTTTACGATATAGTTGCCAAAGTCTATTGGTGCGGCTGGAAGTCCAAATGTATTTGCACCAAGAGTCACTTTACCTGATTCAAATGAATAAAGATTATTATCATTATTTGATATATTATTACCGCTAAGAGCTGCAATTGTGCCGGCTTGATATAATAATATACCGGTAGCACCATATTTATAGCTGTCATCTTTTATGTAGCTATTGCCTTGTATATTATTATTAATCAATTCAGCTGTTGCGTTTCTGCTGATTTGAATACCATTTTGAGCATTGATTATTGTTGGTCCTGCACCAATAATTGTATTATCAATAATACTTGCGTAAGAACCTGTATTATCAACAACAATACCGCACTTCTGGTAGCCAATAATCATATTATTTTGAATTACTGCTCTACCAATTGTAGATTCATAATTTCTACCTACTTGAATAGCAATACCATTCTGACATCCACTGAATGGATTATCTCTAATATCCATAATTTTATTATCATGAATATTTACGTTTGCATTACCTTTAACGTAAATACCTTTGCTTATACTACCGCAACCACTTGGTCCCGGACCTTTTACAGTAAATCCATAAAAGCTTACAACAGCATTATTATCAAAAACAATAAAATTGCCTTGGCTTGGCAAATTGCTAGGAACGATGATATTCGAAGCATCGATTCCAGCACCAAACAAAGTCATTGATTTGCTTACAGTAAAGGATTCAGGATAATTTCCTGTCAATACTCTCACAGTGCCGTTAGCATTAACAGCATTCACACCCTTTGTTATTGTTTCGAACGCATCATATCCAATTGTGTAGTTTTGAGCATCAACAGTTACAACTGTACCATTGCTCAAACCAGTCCAAGAGTCATCCACAACAACATAATCTGGGAAAGGAGAAACAAAGCTGCCAATAGAAATTTCTATTCTATTATTTTCACCTTCATTACCTATAACATTTGATCCATCTACCAATCTGTAAACGTCACCTGAAATATTAATTGTATTAGAACTACCAATGTTATAAATTATATAATTGTATTTTGTTAATGAAGGAGTATTTATTTTTTTGATAAAATCCATACCAACAGCAACATTATTAATTTTCAAATTTTTTAGCCCAATACTAGGTTCACCAATTGTACTCTGAGTTTTATGAGTTACTATTTGGATTTTAACAGCTAAATTTGAGCTTGGAAAATTTTTGTTACTATAAGCTTCATACTGTGTATTAGGATTCAGTGTAATAGTAGTATAGTATTTGTTGTTGCTATTACTAAATCCATAAGTAAACGGTGTTGAACTAAGCCAAAGATGGCCTGCATTGAAATCCAGACTTTCATTATCTAATTTAACTTCAAATTCGGAACTTACTTGTGTATTATTACCAAGGTTTCTAAATTTTAAGTTAGATTTTTCATTAAAATTAGTAGTTGGATTTTCAATCACGTTGAATGCAGCTGCCCTCGAAACTGCAAATAAAGCAATTAGTAAAAAAATCAGTTTTTTCATAGTTCTCCTCGCTTAATTAGGAATTAACCATAGATTACGGGCAATTTTGCTGGTACAATTCCTCGTTTATATATTTTCCCTCAATTGTGCTTTTTTAAATCAAAATATTTATGATTCAATATTCTATTTAACAATTTTAAGTTCTACTCTCCTATTTTGGCGTCTGCCTGCTGGAGTATAGTTCTCGACTTTAGGCTCTAAAGCTCCTTTACCAGAAACCAACAACCTATTTTTTGTAATACCTTTGCTCATCAAATAATTAGCTATAGATTGAGCTCTACGCACCGACACATTCATATTGTTTGTCATATCTCCTGCAGGATCTGTATGCCCAATAAGCGCCAAATTCAATCCTGGATTCTTCTTTAAATAATCAACCAAACCATTTAAATATTCCAGATAGTTCTTTGGAACACTTGTTTCTGAAGTGCCTGCAAATTGAATTTCTTTAATATTTTTTGGTTCAAATATAGCTTTATTATCGATTGATTTTGAAACTTGATCAGCTAAATCCGGTTCTTCGATTGTATCCTTAGGAATTGGATTTTTTGCAGGCATTGCTTGACTGCTTGCAGCATCAGCAGGTTTACTCATTTCCTGAAGTTTATTTTTAAAGTTTTCTTTTAATTTATTTTCAGTTTTGCTTTGAGGTTTGACATTTCCTGCAAGATATTCTTGAGTTCTTAATTCGAAATTAATTCCACTAACAAAATCACCTTCTGCAGATTTTTTAATATTAAAAGCAAAAGTTCTATTATCCGGTTGTACTTTAAGTAGAGCGCATTGCATAGAATCCACATAAGCAATATATTCGCCTGGAGGAACCCCCATTTTATAGAAAGAGCCATCATTAAATACAGGAATTTCTTCGCTGTAGCTGCTATCTTTACGCATGATATGGATTTTTACACCTGCAAGCCCACTAGTGTGTATTCCATTATTTCTGAACACATTACCTTCCACAACACCTGCTGTATAGCAAGGCACATTAATATTTTTGAATCCATTTGGTTCAGTAATAAATGCAAATCGCTCGTGTACAGGTGTCCATAATGGATTTTTGAAAGAAGATTTGTCCACCATCACATTCAATTTTGTATAAGCCGGTATATTATAAGCTCTTTGGGGTACTTTTCCGGGGCTGGTTTTTTCCATTGTTGCCCCTTCGATATAAAATCTTACATTAGGAATTTCAGTTTCCCAATCGTCAAATTCACCATTTTCATTTTCATCCAAGAAAAATTTGACTTGAACAGCACCAAATCCCACTCCAGTAGCACCAACAGGATTATTCATAGTCATTTCAAATTCACCGGGATTTAGCCCAATTATACCACTTAATTCCTGATTATAGACGCTTTCATCCCCAATAAATCGAGCTGTAGTTCTTGAATCGACTAATGGCATATTCATGTTCAAACCAATTGTATAGGTATTTAATTTATTGATTAAATTATAATTGGCAGAAACATTAAAAGTTGCCCAAGAGAATAAAGATTGGTTAAGTCCAGCATTTACTTGAGTTTGTCTCTTTTCTGTAATATTATAACTGGTACCCAAGCTCAATCTTGTTGATTTCAAAAATCTAAGCCATGATGGTTTTCTATTCCAACTAAAAGACAATTGTGTTCCTACGCTTTGCGAAAATCTATTTTCACCATCAAAAACTTCAACTAAATTGCCACTATATCTGGTAATGAAATTAAGACCCAATAAATTTAGAAACATATTTGCGCTGAAGTTTGTAGTCGAATAATTACTATTTTGATTCCTAACTACATTACCAGACAAACTAAAAGGAAGTTGCATAGGACGCGACAAACTAAAACCTCCACCCAAAATTGATCTTTTACCAGCTTGGTAATAGTTAGAATTTGGATCAAACAACCCGAAATTAATATTCATGCTAAAGGAAGAAAATGAATTATATAGTAAATTACCCGAGTAGAATTTACCAATTTGAGCATTGAAACTTGAAAGCAGATGATTAGAAATTTTCAATCCTAATCTTCCATAAAGATTTAAATCTTTTTCATCTATATAATGAACTTTTCGACTAAAAATCTTTTCTACATCAAAAGATGCAGACATCCAAGAAGTTATTCCTAAAGCCAATTTAGCATCGCCTAGCATAGACCTGTCTAATCTACTTTCGCCGTAACTCAAATTATATTTAAATTCTCCAGGTATTAAATATTCTGAAGGAACTTTATAAACATCTCTTTTACTAATAAATTCACCTTTTTGGCCATAATATCTTAATTCAATATTAGTATTACCATAGCTAATAGGAATACTAAAAGAAAAATCACCATTAGCATCAGCAATTTCTTGGTCAATCAATTGATTATTAATATAAAGTTCTACCTGCCATCCTGGCTCGCAGCGATCTCTCAATATATATGTATCGAAAAGCATTGGGCGGCGCGTAGTTTCATTAGAAATCTGCACGCCCCTCAATGGTTTTGATGGTAAATTTGCTGTTCTCTGTCCAACATTAAAAAAATCGCCAACATATAATTGAGTCAAATAAGGATTATCTCCGAAATACCAACGTTGACGCAAACTATAGCTGTGACTAAAGAATTTTGTCTCAGGTACATAAATGCCGGAGTTATCTATTTGCAGATCACCACCAAGCATCATCATACCGGTACGAGCAAAAAAAGTTCCGCCCTGCATATCTGAATATTTAAATGCATTGATATTATAATCAATCATAGCACCATTAATCCAAGTGAATCCTCTGCCATACAATAAAGGAAGATCATATTTTTCTTCCGGACCACCAAGATACTTATACTTCATTTTTCTCTTGTACTCTGCTAATACAGGTAGATCAAATTCAGATTGAACCAGCACCATCAAATGGTTGTTATATGTATAAATAGTAATACCAAACAATTCTGCAATTAATCGAGGCTTAACATAAATTTCCATTTCACTGATAAAATAGTCCGCTGCAGAAAATGAATATTCTCTTTTTTTCATATTCATCTGTTTATTTGGAAAATCAATTTTAAAAGCAGAATCTCTGTTTAATAAAAAGCCCTTAACTACTTGGTATTCGCTGTCGTACTCGTAATAAATTTTTAATTGAGACAATACCGAACTAAGAGGAACGAACAAAGAATCACCACTTAGATACACCATAACATCCCGTTTAAAAAAAGAATAGCTGACTTGGTAAATGCCTTCGACCGCGTCCTCAGGAATAACTGAGTACTTGACCGGCGAGGCATTCAGCTCCAAAGCCAGCAAAGACAGGAATAAGGTCAATATGTATGTTATCTTTTTCATTTTATTTGCTCACCCCAAGCTAATAATTTACTTGATTCAGGCTCACCACAAGTCCCTCCCCGCGCATTGGGAGGGACTTAACCCTCATTTTAGATAGGCAGAGGGTCAGGGGTGAGGCCTAGAAATTTATTTCAATCACTATTTATCAGGGAATAGTGATTTCAAATTCATGTTTGAAATTTTCAAAATCAACTTTTTTCTCGGCATCAAAAGGTACATCCCTTTGATTAGTGAATTCGAGCTCCCCTTTGTATTTGCCGGGGAGGATTTTCGCCTTAGGAAGCGAAAACTTTCTCTTAAATTTGTAGTAAACTGGTAATAATTCATTTTTTGCCCCCACCAAATCACCTTTTTCGTTGAATAATTTCAACTTAGCAACACCTATAAATGGGCTGTTGCCAATACGCTCAAAGTTTATCAGTATATTGCGCGATACCGAGTCTTCGTTTGTTGTAATTTCGCCTACTTGTAGTCCGGTATTTACTTTTCCTTTTTGATATATCACAGAATTAACTAATTCTGTATTGATTTTTGTACTTACTTTAGATTTGTTGTTCACACTAGATGAATCTACTTGTTTTTGAGTTCCTTCCATTCTTATCACTAATCTTGTCCAATATGTACCATCTGGATACTCAGGCTTATCCATAATTAAAAGCCTAATTGTTTGTTCACCATTTGGAGGTAGAACCAATTTTTTAGGAAATATTTTCATGAACTTATTGAGTGCCCATTCTGTTTTAGTTGTATCATAAGTCATCATTTGTCTTGCCAATGAATCGGAATCAGTATAACCAAACTTCAAATGGAAGCTGATTTCTTTGGGCTTGCTCTCCGTGTTTATTATTCTCACTGTTGTCGATTTAGAAACAGGATCAATAAAAATAACCGGAGGAACTATTTGAATTTGAGCATTCAGTTTTATTACTGAAAGTAGTAATATTATCAATATTCTAAATAATGCGCGCATAAATTTCTCACCCTTAAAAATAATCCGCCCCGAATATGGGGCGGATTAAGTTCCAATTATTAATAAGTTGTAGCAATGTCGATTAATTCTTGATCATAACCATCATCATAACCGTTATTTGTTGCTGTCAAAGTATAAGTAATTGTATATTCGCCAGGAGTTACTGTATTTGCACATTCAATAACGCTTGGATAAGCTCTTACTTTCAATTGTGAATGTGTAGTTGTAGCTGTTGGAGTTGCTGTTCCAAAATCGCCACCTAATAATTGCATGTTTTCGATACCTGCATTATCTGTGAAAGCTACCCAAGTTTCTGCTGCATTTTTGTATTCCCATACATCAGTTACTGTTAAGTCTGTTGATGGAGCATCTTCTCTTGTGATTGTTCTATCTGTTGTAAGATCAACATGCAATCCCATATCACCTGTGATAAGGTAGTTTACACTGTAAAGTGGTCTTTCGTCTGTACCTTGTTCTTCAATCAAGATGTTTTTAGTTGTTCCGGATGCAATCCAGATAGCATTTGTAGCATCACTTGCTGTTACTGTTGTCTGATATTCAACTTTAACTACAACTATACCAGAAGCTTCGTCATAATTTGTTTCTTCTACTGCGAATACGTTAGCTGCGAATAAGAAAGCTGCCAACAAAGCGAATAATTTCATAGCGTTTTTCATTTTAAGTTCTCCTTTAGAGTATTTGAAAGATTTTTTTTAATATTTTATTTTACTTTGAGCCAACCTAGGCCCGAAAGGGTTGTTTATCCGTATTTTTTTCCTCTATTTTTCGGATGGCGTCCTTACCCCTTAATACGCCTGTGCTTGTATTGTAATTAGTAATTCAGGTTCCAATTTTCTTCGTTCGAAATTGTAGAATTTATTTCGATTAGTTTATTCTATTGTGCCAACAAAAACTGCCGGATCTTTGTTCTGCCCAATTTTTTTTGAGAACAAACCATTTTTCGATTTTTCAAAGAGCGCGTATGTTTAGTTTAGAGAAACCCTCGTCGATGCCGTCATTGCCGAAATCCCGTAATCGAATATTTTATTTTTTTCCGTTTTCGTTATTATGTTTCATGTCATTTTATCCTATAGCAGGGCGTCGTATCCGGTTTAGAAGGAAGATGTAAGATTTAGATACACCCGCCCTGCATTTAGAATTTTTATTTGACTATTACAAGTTTGCCAAATGTTACATCGCCATTAGCCGATACTTTAATTGTATAAGTACCTGATGCTAAGTTTGTACCATCGATTGCAAAGTTATAAGAGCCTTTGTTCATGAAACCTTTGTGTATAGACATTACTTGTTCGCCTAATTCATTGAGAACTTCTACTTCTACATATGAATTATCATTAACATTGTAATCGAATGAGCTTATGCTGTTTGTTGGATTTGGATATGCTGCGATAGAATTATCAGCTGCAATATTTTCCACTTCGCGATAAACTTTCCATTCTGTTTGCTTTGGACTTTCTATTGGTTCTTCTTCCATACAACCCATTACCCAAGGTTCAATATTCATTACATATCTATTATCAAGCTTGCACAATACTTGGTCGTGTTGATACAAAGAGTTATAGATAAGTACATTTGAAATTGTTCCGTCAAAGTATTTGTGGTCTTTAGCATGGAAGTTGTAGCTTGGGAATTTTGTACCATTAGCTGCACAACCAACACCAATCGAAGCTGTATATTTTGTTGGGTCATCTTTCATCAAACCTTTGAATGGAATCGGAATTTCTTGTTCCCAACCGTTACATCCAACTGTAACAAACCATGGGTCTTGAGTTTCCGGATTTTCATCATTTGATTGGAAGAATTTCATATAAGCTATATATGCATTGTCAGGTATAGCATCTTCAGGATTGTTCAAATCAATCAATGGTTTGCTGAAATATACTTTTTCTGTTTTATTCCATGCACCAATCACGAGTGAATTGTTTTGAATAAAGAAGTTAAATCCTGAGATCTGACCACCGGCTTCGAATATCATTTGTTCCCAATTGTAGCCGGTATTGTTTGGTTCAAATACTACATAAACAACTTTTTCTTGACCAGTAGCTACTGCAGCTTCGGAAGTGATTCTAGCGTCAAAATCTGAAGCAATTGCTGATGATCTCGAAGTCAACCAATTTGGAACTGGTGTGAATTTTACACCTGGGCGTTCGTTTGGTCCGTCTAAGTTGAATAATGGCATTTTGTAATTTACTGTTTGATAAGCATCTTTATCTGCTTCGCCCAAATCATTCCATAAGCTTATTGGAGCATTTGGAATCAAACCATTATGTATTGTTGGTTCTAACCAATAAATAGCACCTTCAGGAATGTCAAGTGGACCTGTAAAGATAAATTCGCCTACTTCATTATTGTCTGTTGCATCATAGACTGAATTTTCTAATTGATTAAGATCTGTAATTTCAGTATTACAAACTCCATCTTCGAAGAACCAGCTATTGATAGCATAGATGTTACCAGTATTTTCCATCTGACCATATTGTTGGCCACCAACAGTAGCATTAATCACAAAGTTAGCATCACGAATCATAGCATGAGCTTCATTATCGCCAATCAAATCATTAGGATTTGTTGAATTAGCCATAATATAGTTGCCATTAGCTAATATAGAAACACTCTTTGTAATTGTAAATG
>CAZBNQ010000067.1:0-10962 GCA_964493035.1 uncultured Hyphomicrobiales bacterium
CCAGAAGGAGCAAGAGATTTCGTGGTTCCAAGCCGCGTGCACCATGGCGAATTTTATGCTTTACCACAATCTCCGCAAACTTTCAAACAATTATTAATGGTTTCTGGTTACGACCGTTATTTCCAAATTGTTCGTTGTTTTAGAGATGAAGATCTTAGAAGCGATCGCCAGCCTGAATTTACTCAGATAGACGTGGAAATGTCTTTTGTAGATCAAGATGATATTTTGGGCTTGACCGAAGGCTTTATTAAAACATTATGGAAAGAAGTTTTGGATATGGATGTTGAAACTCCTTTCATGCGTATGCCTTATGAAACTGCTATGCAGAAATACGGAAGCGATAAGCCTGATTTGAGATTTGGTATCGAAATAGAAACAATTACCGATTGCGTGAGAGATACTGAATTTAAGGTGTTTAACGATACATTAGAAACTAATGGTACTATTGCTTTAATTAATGCAAAAAATTGTGCCGGATTTTCGCGTAAGCAATTAGATGGACTCACTGATCATGCTAAAAAATATGGCGCAAAAGGATTAGCTTGGATGAAATTTAATGGTAATGAAGTGAATTCTCCAATTGCAAAATTCCTAAGCGAAAAGCATATCGAAGCTATCAAATCTGCTGCAAAAGTTGAAGATAATGATTTAATCTTGATTGTATCTGATGCTAAATATAAATGCTATACAATTTTGGGTGCTTTGAGATTAGAAATTGCACGTCAAACCGGAATTTTGGAAGAAGTTAAGGATAAATTTAGCTTCCATTGGGTAGTTGATTTCCCGCTTTATGAATTTGATGAAGAAGAAAATCGATATATTGCAATGCACCATCCATTTACTTCGCCAAACGACGAAGACTTGCATTATATGGATAGCGATCCATCCAAAGTTAGAGCTAAGGCTTACGATTTGGTGGTCAATGGTGCCGAGCTTGGTGGCGGCAGTATTAGAATTCATGAAAATGAAGTACAACAAAAAATGTTTAATTTGATTGGACTCACTAGCGAAGATGCTGAAGAAAAATTCGGCTATCTACTAAAAGCTTTGAAGTTTGGTGCTCCGCCTCATGGTGGTATTGCTTTAGGGCTGGATAGAGTGGTTATGACTTTGGCAGGAACAAATAATATACGCGACGTCATTGCATTCCCTAAAACTACTTCTGGTCTGTCTTTGATGGATGGTTCGCCTTCCTCTGTGGACGACAAACAATTAGCTGAATTAGGAATTCAACTAAGAATAAAAGAATAAATTTTTTGAAAAGCTGCTTTTTTAGCAGCTTTTTTTTGTAATTTTTTTTATATTAAGTAATTATTATTATGTTGATTTTGTACAACTAAAAAATCAATTAATGTTTAATATGAAAGTTTTGGGATATATAGGATTATTTTTAACTGCCGTAAGTTTTCTCTTTGGTAGCAATGATTCATTGTATGTCGAAAATATTTACAATAAAGCAGATAGTTTGTCTCGAAAAGCCAAAAACCATCAGGAAGCGATTCAGACTTATATGCAAGGTATTCAAAAAGCAAAATCAATTAATAATAATCACCTGATTGCATCCGGATATTTGAACGCAGGCATTGCTTGCAGAAACGTAAGCGAGTTTAAGCAGGCACTCAGCCTGTTGTTCGAAGGCTATAAATTTGTAGAAAATTCCGGGCATATTCTGGAATCGGCTTTTTTGAATAATATTGGTGTAGTATATCGAAGGCTCGACGACAACTCGACTGCTTTGCATTATCATCTATTGGCTCTAAACAAAGCAGAAGCTACCCACGATAAAAAAAATATTGCAGTCGCCCTTAATAGTATTGGCAATATTAATGCATTCAATAAAGATTACGACAAAGCTATAGAATATTTCGAAAAAGCTATAAATATTGAAAATTCTAAAAGTAACAAGCTTGGTATAGCCATAAATTTGAATAATTTGGGTGAAGTGTATGAAGCTCAAAAAGATTATTCAAAAGCATTGAATTATTATGAAAAGTCATTAAATCTCAATCAAGAACTAGCAAATAAAAAAGGTATAGCTATAAATTTAAATTGTATTGGTCGGATTTATAGTAATCAGGGCAATTACTCTGCAGCATTGCAAAACTATGAGCAGGCACTAGAAATAAATAAAATGCTAGGCGATAAGATTTATACTCTTAGTTCATATAATCATAATGCAGAATTATTAATAAAACTGCAAAGATTTGCTGAAGCTGAAAATATGCTAGATAGTGCAATTCAATTAGCAAATTCATTAGGTGCTCTTATGGAGCTGTCTAATTCATATAAATACAAGTCAATTATTAAAGAAAATGCTGCTAATTTCAAAGAAGCTCATAAATATATTGTGCTTTCGCATAAGTGCCAGGATTCTGCAATGAATGAAACAATTTCTAATCAAATTGCTCAAATGCGTACTCGATTTGAAATTAGAAAGGAAATTGAAGATAAAGAAGCAGAAATTAAAAAACTTGAGATTAAAAATGAAATTCAGAGCAAAACTCAATGGTTTTTGATAATTCTTAGTGCTTTGATTGTTTTAGCTGCTATTATGATATATCTTAGATATAGAGATAAAAGCAAGTTGAATAAAATATTAAACGAAAAAAATGTTAAAATTGAAGAAGCAAATCATGAGCTTGAGCTACTCAATGAAGAATTGACTCAAAAAAATATTGAAATTACTAGAAATCAGGAAGTATTGAGCCACTTAAATGAGGAATTGACTATTGCTAATAATTCCAAAGATAAACTATTCTCTATTATTTCGCATGATATTAAAAATCCATTAAGTCATATTAGTGGAGTTACACTTCAATTATTTGATTCGATAGAACATCAGGACTTGAATAAAGCTAAGTATAATGTAGATGAATTAAATGAATCTGCAAAGCAATTGAGCCTATTGGTAGAAAATCTGCTTGGCTGGGCTCAAAGTCAAAAGCAATCGATAAGTTATAATCCTGATGATTTCAATTTAAAAGAACTATGCAGCGAAGTAATTAATTTAGTCAAATTTAGTGCTTCAAAGAAAAGGATTAAAATTACAGATAAAGTTAATTCTAATGTTGGTATTTATGCCGATAAGAATATGATTAATACAGTAATTCGAAATTTATTGACCAATTCTATAAAATTTACTCCTGCATGTGGAGAGATTATTATTGATGCAAAATCAATCGATAGTGTAGTAGAAATCAAAGTGATTGATAATGGTATCGGTATGAGTAAGGAAATAGTCGATAGATTGTTTTCGTCAGGAAAGACTACTCTGGGCACTTCTAACGAAAAAGGAACCGGATTGGGGCTGATGCTCGTTAAAGAGTTTGTAAACAAAAATGCCGGAAGTATAAGAGTTGAATCTGCAATTGGTGATGGCTCTACTTTTATTATTACATTACCTTTAGGCAAAAGTTCAAATTATGAACCAATAGAAACTGAAGAAATAAACGATTCCATTGCAATTTGTGATATAGAAAAGGCAAAATTAATATTTGATAGTTTGAAAAATTTATTCGAGAAAGCAAATAAATCTCATCAATTGAATATAATTAAACAATTTTCCGAGGAATTGATAAAACTATCAAATGAATGCAATGAAATAGGTTTAAATAAATTAGGATTAAAACTAAGAATAAAAGTCGATGAATTTGATTTCGAAGAAATAAACACATTAATGGCAGTCTATTCAAGCTTAAGTACTCAATAAATACAATTAGATCAATATTATGAATTGAAATTATTTTTGTAATTTCGTTGATTATTAATGTGTGGTGGAAATGAAAAACCAATTTTCAATATTAATTGCCGATGATGAAGAAGCACAGAGAGAAGTGCTGTCTGGTTTTTTAAGCAAAAAAGGATTCGATATATATACAGCTTCGTCTGTAAACGATGCGATGGAAGTAATTCGCGAAAATGTAATAGATATGGTATTGACTGATTTCCGCATGGGCGACGGTACGGGCTTAGATCTCTTGAAAATGATTAAGGCTTTGATACCATCAATACATGTTGTGGTGATGACTGCCTATGGAAGTATAGACGATGCAGTTCAAATAATGAAATCGGGTGCTTATCATTATATTCAAAAGCCTATAGAGCTGAGCGAACTTTTGCATATTATAGGAAATGCTAAAGAGCATTCGATGTTGGTTTCAGAAAACCAAATGCTCAGAAAAGAATTAAGCGAAAAATATGCTTTTGGCTCTATTATTTCTAATTCCCCTGAAATGGAAAATATATTAAATACAGCTGCAAGAGTAGCTGCTTCGAAAGCCTCTGTTATGATTAGAGGCGAGTCAGGAGTTGGTAAAGAGCTTATTGCAAAAGCTGTTCATTATGCAGGCGACAGAAAAGATAAACCATTCGTAGTTGTCAATTGTGCAGCTATGCCCGATACTTTATTCGAAAGTGAATTGTTTGGGCACGAAAAAGGTGCTTTTACAGGTGCAGCAAAACAAAGGCTTGGAAAATTTGAAAGCGCTGATGGTGGAACTCTTTTCATCGATGAATTGGGCGATATACCTCTGCAAATTCAAGTGAAACTTCTTAGAGCTATTCAATTTGGTGAGTTTGAACGATTGGGTGGTAATAAAACTATTAAAGTTGATGTTAGAATTATTACTGCTACTAATAGAAATTTAGAAGATATGATTAAATCCGGCGAATTTAGAGAAGATTTGTATTATAGATTTAATGTAGTTACAATTCTAATCCCTCCGCTTAGAGATAGAAAAGCTGATATTCCTGCTCTTATTACTCACTTCATTTCTAAATATTCTGATTTGAATGGTAAAGCTCTTAAAGGTATTTCGCGAGAGGCTCTCGATAGTATGATGAAATATGATTATCCTGGAAATATTAGAGAACTTGAAAATATTATTCAAAGAGCGGTGGTGCTCTCAAGAGATGAATATATAACAATTAGTGATTTACCAAAAAATGTAAGCATTGGAATCAAAGATAATTCACTTCCTGAAGAAATTGAAATAGGTGATTTGAATATTATTGTGGAATCAATTGAAAGAAAGCTTATCAAAAAAGCATTGAATCAGTGCTTGGGCAATCAATCTAAAGCTGCAGAATTGCTTAATATTTCTGAAAGAACTATCAGATATAAAATATCAAAGTATAATATCAAACAAGGTGAAGAATGAGATTAGCAGAGCACTTGAAGACTGTCTCCTGGTCTTTAGCCGATAAATTTATATTTATTCTTTATGGTTTGGTTTCTTTTTTCCAAGTTAAGTTTTCTACTCCGGAAGAATATGGATATTTCTTTTTGCTCAATGCACTTCATACTTGGATATTTGTAGTTTCAGATGGACTTACACTACAAAATATTATTCAATTTGGTGCAAAAAAAGAAAATCGTGGAAATTTAAATTTTGTTTCTTTGGCGATGCATTGTGTACTTACAATTTCGGTTGCCATGTCGATATTTCTTGGTAAAGAATTGTTTGCATCAGTATTTAATAATTCAAGATTGCTGAGTGTAGCAGTTTCTTTGCCATTGCTTACGCTTTTCAATTTGCCAAGATCATATGCAATGAAATTTTTGTATAGAGATCAGCAGATATTCAAGTTGTTTGTACTCAATTTTGCCTATGCCGGGATAATGTGTATAATAGGAATATATTATCTTTCAATTAAAGCTCATTTCGATTATAATTTGTTTCTTAGAGTATTATATATCGGAACAATAGCCAGCTCTATTGTTGGATTGATAATTACTCCACAGATGTATGAACTGAAGTTTAGAGGAGCAGTGAAAATCAAAGAACTATTGAAATTTTCACTTCCAAATATGCTTGGCAGTTCATTACATATGATGCCGAGATTGCTTGATGTTTTTTTTGTTTCATTTTTCTTTGGACCAATAATTTCGGGTGTATATTCTGCAGCCAAAACTTTGTTTAGAGTATTCGATGAAACATTATTTGCAGCAAATGGGTTAGTCTATCCTGCTGCAGTAAGGCAAATAAGTGCAGGTAACAGTAAATCATTAAACGACATGATAAGCAAATCAATATCATTCTTAGTTTTTTTCTTTGCAATATGTGCTTTGCTATTAAATTTAGGCCTTAGCGATTTTATTGCTTCAATATTGTTGAATGATAAGTTTACTAATGCAGTGCCTTACCTCAACCTCATGGTGCTGTCATCGATAGCAACTCCATTCACAATTTTATCAGGACTGATAGTTGCGCTAAATCGACCTCAAATTGTAGTGAAATTTATTTTTGCTTCAATAATAGTATGGGCAGTCTCGTTTATGCTAGTCGGATTTATTCAAAATCCAATGTTGATTGTTTTACCTCAAATTATATATTATTCCGTGTTAGGAGTAATTTTGTATAAATATATTCATAAAGAAATTGATTTTAAATTTATACAGATATTCAGGGCAGTTCCTGATTCTGTAAATTTTATAAAAGCAACATGAAATAGAGCATAGATAATGAAAGATAAGCAAACACCACTGATGAGACAATATACTCAGATTAAAGAGAAATATCCTGAGACTATATTGTTGTTTAGATTAGGAGATTTTTTTGAGACTTTCGAAGATGATGCTGTAATTACCTCGAAAGTATGCGGAATAACTCTTACTAAGCGGAATAATGGAGCTGCAGGCGATATGCCTTTAGCCGGTTTTCCTCATCATCAATTGGATGCTTATCTTCCAAAGTTAGTCAAAGCCGGCTATCGTGTTGCTGTCTGCGAGCAACTCGAAGATCCCAAGATGGCTAAAGGTATTGTCAAGCGTGATGTAGTCGAGGTGGTTACTCCTGGTGTAGCTCTATATGATAAATTACTCGATTCTAAGAGAAATAACTATGTTGCTTCGGTATATTTTAGTGAGCACAAAAATAGTCAGAATATGATCGGTCTTGCTTTTTGTGACATATCGACAGGAGAATTTTTTGTTTCTGAACTCCACAAAAGCAAAATTAATGAAGTATTGGAAAGTATTTCGCCAGCCGAAATTATTATTTCAAAATCGCAAAGACAATTATTTAATGATATAATATCTGCTTCGCTTTCTGAGGTTCCTCTTGCAAGACTTGAAGAATGGATTTTTGAATATGATTTCTGCAAAGAAAAGATACTAAATCTATTTAACTCAAAAAATCTTAAAGGATTTGGCGTAGAAGATATGCAATCGGCGGTGGTTGCTGCTGGTGTTGCTATCCATTATATAAGCGAGACTCAAAAAGGACAATTATCGCATATCAAGCAGATTCGATACTATAATTATTCTGAATTTATGCTATTGGATTATGGCACTCGACGCAATCTTGAAATATTATTTAATTCAGAAGGTCAATCTGCCGGATCATTAATAGACGTACTCGATGAGACATGTACTGCTATGGGTGCAAGACTGCTTAAAAAATGGATAAGCCGTCCTCTAAATAATATACAGATGATACATAAAAGATTGAATTCGGTCGAAGCATTGTTCAACAATCCAAAGCAATTATCGAATTTGAGGGTAATACTTAAAAGTATAGACGACTTGGAAAGATTGGCATCAAAAATAGCTTCAAATAGAGCCAATCCAAGGGATATTGTGTCTTTAAAAAATAGCTTGGCTCAGATTCCCTCAATCAAAACTGATTTGTATTCATTGAAAAACGAAGATCTAAAAGATCTTGCCGATAAGCTGACTGAACTAAAAGATTTGATTCATTTGATTGATAATGCTATTATTGAGGAGCCATCTATTCAAGTTGGTTCCGGAAATATTTTCAAACAAGGATATAATTCCGAGCTGGATGAATATATTTTAGCTAAATATTCCGGAAAAAAATGGATATCTGACTTTCAGGAATCTGAAAGAGAAAAGTCCGGTATAAATACTTTGAAAATCGGCTTTAATAATGTTTTTGGTTATTATATTGAAATAACAAGGGTTCATTCTGCAAAAGTACCTGAATACTATCAGCGCAAACAAACTTTGGCAAATGCAGAAAGATATACTACTCCTGAACTTAAGGTTTTTGAAGAAAAAATATTAAATGCTGAAGAAAAGATATCATTACTCGAATCGAATTTAATAGCCGATATTAGATTGAAAATTGCAGAGTTTATTTCCGAAATTCAATCAAATTCGCTTTATTTAGCTTCATTGGATTGTCTTCAGTCTTTTGCTCATGTTTCGAAAGAGAATAATTATATAAAACCAATCATCAATGAATCTTTTGAAATGAAAATTGTTGATGGACGCCATCCGGTAGTAGAAAAAACTCTTGCAGTGGGCGAGAAATATACTCCAAACTCATGTAAATTTGATGAAGAATCGGGTATGGTGCATATAATAACCGGCCCAAATATGGCAGGCAAATCGTGTTATCTGCGCCAAACAGCATTGATAGTATTACTTGGGCAGATTGGATGTTTTGTGCCTGCAAAATCGGCAGAATTTGGTGTAGTAGATAGAATATTTACACGAGTAGGCGCGCAAGATAATATACGTACCGGCGAAAGCACTTTTTTGGTGGAAATGCAGGAAGCTGCAAATATTTTGAATAATGCAAGCGAACGCAGCTTGATTTTGCTTGATGAAGTGGGGCGTGGCACTGCAACATTTGATGGTATTTCTATTGCTTGGTCTATTGCAGAATATATTCATGATAAAATTAATGCCAAAACATTGTTTGCTACTCATTATCATGAATTAAATGATATGGAATCTAAATATGAAAAGATTAAAAACTATAGAGTAGACGTTATAGAGTCAGGCAAAAATATAATATTTACACATAAAGTAAGTCAAGGCTCAAGTGACCATTCATTTGGAATCCATGTAGCAAAAATGGCAGGTTTGCCCTATGATGTAATCGAAAAGGCAAACAGTATAATGGAAAGTTTCGAAAAGGATGTGGAAAGCAGCAGAAACATAAGCAAGCCGGATACATCCAAAATAGAAGTAAAAAAGAAGTCGGATGTAGAGCAATTGTCAATATTCGAATTTAGGGATGATTCGCTAAGGGAAAGAATCAACGAATTGAACATCGATAATATTACGCCAGTCCAGGCTTTGCAAATATTGGCAGATTTGAAAGCTGAATCTCGCGGAAGAAAAAAGAAAAATTAATAACCGAGATGTTTTAGAATAGTAGGGTTAGAGCGCCATTTATCTCTAACTTTAATAAATAATTCTAAATAAACAGGCATATCGAGATGTTCTTCAATTTTAATTCTGGACTTTTCGCCAATAGTTTTGAGCATAGCACCGCCTTTGCCAATAATAATACCTTTTTGAGTGGCTCTTTCGACATAAACTTCGGCAGAAATAAACCATTTTCCTTCTTCTCTTTCTTTAAATTCTACAATATGAACATCAGTAGAATATGGCAATTCTTCTTCAAGCAGCTCAAAAATAGTTTCTCTAATCATTTCAGAGACAAAGAATCTTTGGGTTTGCGTGCTGAGAAGTTCATCATCATAGAAAAAAGGACCTTCGGGCAGAAGTTTTATCAAATTGTCAATCAGTTTTTGGGCATCATCTTCAGCAAGTGCAGAAATCGGAATAATATCTGTAAATAATTTTGAATCGTGCAGATATTGAATTGCAGGAAGAAGCACTTTTTTGTCTTTCAGCAAATCTATTTTATTTAAAAGTGCAATAGCAGGTTTGCCGGCATTTTTAAGCATTTCAAAAAATTTGGGAGGGAAATAAGACCTGCTCGAATCATATTTGCTCATATCAACTAAAACAACAATAGCATCAGATTCGGCAACAGACTCATCGACATAACGCATCATAGTAGCATGCATCTCATATTTAGGCTTGAGCAAACCAGGAGTATCCAAAAAGACAATTTGATTAGTTTTGTCTGAATAAATACCAAGAACCCTTTTTCGAGTAGTTTGAGGTTTAGGAGTAACAATAGAGAGTTTAGCTCCGACGAGCGTATTCATTAAAGTCGATTTGCCGGCATTGGGCTTGCCAATAATAGCCACATAGCCGGCACGAGTATTCTGTTCGTTAATTTCCATTTGCTTCCGGATTTACTTCAGTATCTTTATTTTTTTTGGAGAAAAATTTCAAAATACCAAGTGGAATAATAACACAGTAGCCGATAACAAGCAACAAAGGAGCAACTGTAACTGCCAATGGATTGTTCCATTTGCCATCAACTGCAGCAGGTTCGTTAGAAATACCTGTGGTCATCAATAAATAACCAAG
The DNA here is from genome assembly GCA_964493035.1 of uncultured Hyphomicrobiales bacterium. Taxonomy (GTDB): domain Bacteria; phylum Bacteroidota; class Ignavibacteria; order Kapaibacteriales; family UBA2268; genus JAUQWR01. The sequence goes on from CAZBNQ010000067.1 coordinate 10,202, forward strand.
TATAACAACAGCTATACCAATGCCAACAAACATTAAGTCTTTTTTATTTAAAGGAAATTCCCAAACCACTTTAGCTTTCTTTTTAGAAATTGTGCTTGGTCTTTTAATTTCTTTCGACATAAAATAAATCCTTTCATTAATACAATCTTCAAATTTAAGTATTTGTTAATAGTTATTCAAATAAATTTTAAAAAAAACGGAAATATCTTTAAATGTTAAATAATAATCTTATCATAATTCAAAAAAAAAGCTATTTTTGTTTTTTTAGTTTTAGCGAAAAAAGTAAAAATGACTAAAGCCGATAAATACATAAAAGCATTAGAAATGTCAGAACATCCGGAAGGTGGATGGTATAAGGAAATATATAAATCTGCTGAAACAATAGATTCGGAATCTTTACCAATCAGATATTCGGGGAAGAGACATTTTTCCAGCTCAATTTATTTCTTGCTGAAAGCCGGAGAAAAATCAAAATTTCACAAGTTAAAATCAGATGAAATATGGTATTATCACGACGGTTCGCCATTGATACTACTCTATATAGATTTAGAAGGAAATCTTCAAAAATTCATGTTGGGCAAAGATATAGAAAATGAGCAGAGCCTGCAAGTAGTTGTGCCGGCCGGATCATGGATGGCATCCACCAGCTCGGGTGCGTTTTCGCTTGTTGGATGTAACGTAGCTCCAGCATTTGAATTTGAGGATTTCGAAATCGCCGATAAAATCGCTTTATCGAAAGAATTTCCACAACATAAAATAAT
>CAZBNQ010000068.1:0-10905 GCA_964493035.1 uncultured Hyphomicrobiales bacterium
AAATATTCCCGGTCGGTGGTGTTTGAATTGAATTTTAGTTAAGGAATTTTGTGCTATGGGATTACAAGACATTCCTCTTCGCGAACGGAAAATGGCTCAAACAAAAATTGAGTTGTTAAAAGCTATGCTTGCGAAGACCGAATCAAAAAGACTAGACGACATTTCAGTGAAAGAATTATGCGAATCTGCTGTTGTGTCTGAAGCTACTTTTTTCAATTATTTTTCTAAAAAATCTGATTTGTTAATTTACTTTATTCATTTATGGTGCCTTGAAGTAATTTATTTATCAGATCAAAAATATGGTGATTCGAGCGGTTTGAAAAAAATTGAAATGATTTTTGAACTGACAGGCTCACTAAAAACTATTGGCAATCAAAGAATTATGATGGAAATTATTGCCTTTCAAGCTTTAAATACTGAGCAAATTTGTATTGATTTGACTTCGGTAACTCATGCTGAAAGACTTCTTATGTTTCCTCAATATCCTGGAATTGATGCTGTTAGTATTCAAAAATTTGAAGATATTTTCTTCATTAATTTGAAAAGGGCTATGGAACTTGGTGAACTTCCGGAAAATATTAATTTGATGGAAGTATTGGCTGCTCTTGGTGCAAATTTTTATGGGCTTCCTTTAATTCTTCACAATCAAGGTCCACAAGTTGTTACCAATCTCTACAAGAAAATGCTTGAAAATGTATGGAAAGCATTAAGAGTTTAAAATTAAAAAAAGCTCGGGCAAAAAACCCGAGCTTCTTTTTTATCATAAATATTGATTACATATTTACAGCTTCGCCATATGCTGCAGCTGAAGCTTCCATTACTGCTTCGCTCAAAGTTGGATGAGCATGTATTGTTTTGAAGATTGTTTTGGCAGTTGCTCCTAAAGATCTTGCCAAACCAACTTCTGCAATCATTTCAGTAACATCCGGACCAATCATGTGGGCACCCAATACTTCTCCATATTTAGCATCAAATACCATCTTGACAAAACCTTTGGCTTCGCCAATACCATGAGCTTTGCCACTAGCAGTGAATGGGAATTTGCCGACTTTAACTTCGTAACCCATTTCTTTAGCTTTTGCTTCTGTTAGCCCTACGCTAGCCACTTGAGGATTGCAATAAGTACATCCAGGAATATTATTATAGTTCATACCTTCGGTTTCATGACCACCAATAAATTCTGCAACAATTACACCTTCTGCAGATGCTTTGTGTGCAAGCCATGGAGCGCCGGCAACATCACCAATAGCATAAACGCCTTCGACGTTTGTGCGAAGGAATTTATCTACTTTAATAAATCCTCTTTCTACTTCGATACCAACATTTTCAAGACCGATATTTTCGAGATTTGCTTGAATACCAATAGCATTTAATGCAATGTCGGCAATTAGTGTATCTTCGCTACCATCTTTTTTCTGGATTTTAACTTCAACTTTATCGCCAACTGTCTTAGCTGATAAAACTCTTGTTTCAGTAAGAATTTTAATTTTATCTTTTCTGTAGTTTCTTTCTAACTCTTTAGAAACATCTTCATCCTCAATTGGTAATAGTCTATTCATCATTTCGATAATAGTAACTTCAGTGCCAAAGGCATTATAGAAATAAGCAAATTCGACACCAATAGCGCCTGCACCCATTACTATCATAGATTTTGGTACTTCTTTTTGGATTAATGCTTCATGGCTTGTGATTACTTTCTTTCTATCGACTTCGATGCCAGGAAACATTCTTGGGCGAGCACCTGTAGCAATAATTATATGTTTTGTGCTAATTACATCAGTAACTTCGCCGTCATTATTTTTTACTTCAACTTCGTTTTTTGATTTAAGTACCCCAAATCCTTTAACTTGCTGAACGTTATATTTTTTGAACAAAAATCCAATACCATTCGACATTTTAGAGGCTACGTCGCGGCTGCGTTTAATAACTTTAGGGAAGTCGATTTTGACATCAGCCACTTCGAAACCAAAGTCTGATGAATGTTTTAAGAAATTCATATATTCAGCATTTTTGAGCAATGCTTTTGTTGGAATACAACCCCAATTGAGGCAAATACCACCCAAATGTTCGCTCTCAACGCATATAGTTTTTAAACCTAATTGAGAAGCTCTGATGGCAGCAACATAACCGCCGGGACCAGCTCCTATAACCACTACATCTGCATTATGACTATTCATTATATTTCCTAAAAAATTACAAATAAAAAAATTATTGACGAATAAAAATAAATTTCGCTTATACTAACTAATCATTTTTAAGAATTCTTCTTCATTTAAAATTTTTACACCAATTTTTTGAGCTTTTTCAAATTTTGAGCCTGGATTGGCACCAACCACAACGTAGCTTGTATTTTTGCTGACTGATTTGATTTCTTTAGCTCCAAGCTCTTCTACTTTTTTGGCTGCTTCAGTTCGCGACATTGATTCTAATTCGCCGGTAAATACGAAGGATAAACCACTTAGACTTGAAGAGATTTGTCTTTCATTTTCATCAATTTGAAATACTAAACCAGCCGATTTTAGTCTATCAATTATTCTTATATTATTATCATTAGCAAAGAAATTGATGATTGATTCTGCCATTTTGTTGCCAATTTCACGAATGTTTGTAAGTTCATCTATATTTGAATTAATGATATTATCAATGTTCTTCAAATTATTTGCTAAAATTTTGGCTGAACGCTCTCCGATAAATCTAATTCCTAAAGCAAAAAGAACTTTGCTAAAAGGAGTTTCTTTACTTTTTTCGATAGAAGCAATAAGATTATCGACACTTTTTTCGCCCCATCTATCCATTGTTTTAAGCTTATCAGAGAATTTGGATAGCTCATATATATCTGCAATATTATGAATGTATTTAAGAGAAACAAGCTGATCAACAATTTTTTCACCTAATCCATCAATATTCATTGCATTACGTGAAGCAAAGTGTTCAATTTTCTTTCTGATTTGCCATGGGCAGTCAGGATGCTCGCAGTAATGATTTGCTTCACCTGCCGGGCGAGTTAGAGTACTTTTAAGTTCACAGATACAATAATGAGGAAAACTCCAAGCAATAGAGTCAGTATTTCTTTTTTCAATAATTGCTCTAACTACTTTTGGAATTACTTCGCCTCCTTTTTCAATCTCAACGATATCGCCAATTCTTATATCTCGTTCTGAAATATAATCGGCATTGTGAAGTGTAGCTCGGCTAATTGTTGAGCCGGCTAAAAATACAGGCTCTAATTCTGCAACAGGAGTAACCGCTCCAGTTCTTCCGACTTGCAAAGTAATGTCTCTAAGGACAGTCTGGGCTGTTTCAGCTTCGTATTTATAAGCAATAGCCCAGCGAGGACTTCTAGCAATTGTACCCAAAAAATCTTGCTGCCTGATTGAATCGACTTTCACAACAATTCCATCAATTTGAAAATCTAAGTCATAGCGTTTAGACTTCCATTCATCAATAAATTCTTTAACTTCAGATATGCTGGAGCATTTTCTGAAATGCTCACCTGAAGGAAAGCCTAAGTTTTTGAGAATATTAATATTATCCGAATGTGAGTTAAGTTTTTGATCGTTTGTATAAAGACCATAGCAGGCAATTTGCAAAGTGCGTTCGGCTACTTGATTTGGATCTAATAATTTTAGAGTGCCGGCAGTCAGATTGCGTGGATTTGCATAAATTTTTTCGCCTTTTTCTTCTCTAATTCTATTGATTTCTAAAAAATCATTATTCCTCATATAAATTTCGCCGCGAACTTCGAAATTTTTAATTTGATACTTAGAAATATCAACACTAAGAGGAATAGTTTTAATAGTTTTGATATTCAAAGTAATATCATCGCCTGTAATACCATCACCTCTAGTCACACCATTAGTTAATATACCATTTTCGTAATGAAGGCTAATAGCAACTCCATCATATTTAAGTTCGGCAGTGTAAGAATAATCTTCGCCTTCCAAACCATCGTTCACTCTGCGATCGAAATCATTCAATTCTTCTTCGCTATAAGTATTGGCAAGGGAAAGCATGGGCAATTTATGGGTAAATGATTTAAATTCCTTTAGTGGTTCTCCCGAAACTCTGCTTGTAGGTGAATTCTTAGGTTTGTAAGCAGGATATTTAGATTCCAATTCTTGAAGTTCTTTAAACAAAGAATCGTATTCTCTATCTGGAACCAACGAATCAGCTAAAACATAATAATGATAATCGTATTTATTAATTAATTCAACAAGTTCATTAATTCTTTTTATATCAATAGATTCTTGTGTGTCAAAAAGCGAATCCATAGAAGCATCCAAACTATTAATATTCATGACAATAATCCTTAAAACTTATGATGCAATTTATGGGATAATTAATACATTTACAAATTAATCTTACAAGCATTCAAACCAAGAATTTTTGAAATTTTAGCTCTATTGGCAGCAATGAGATCATATATAAAATCTGAAAATTTAAGAAGAAATTTAGAATATAATATTTTGAAAATAATTTTAAATTTAGGGAATAGAATTTCTAATATTAAAAGTACAGCTTTGCTTTTGATATAAACATTTTCATTAAATATTAAAGTAACAGTAAATGATTCATTTGATGGATTAATAAAATAAGTTTCCATTAATTGTTTAGCCATGAAATAGGGAATAGATTCAAATTGGGAAAATTTGTCATTTTTGGTGATAAACTCGACAGATTTGGAACAAATTCCACAGTCACTATCATAGATTACTATTATATTCATAATAAAAATGACGAATTAGTAACCAATTATTTCAAGTATTTGAATAATAAAGAGAATCGATTATTGATTAACAAATATTAATCAATTAATTCAAAAAAAATAATGAGAAAAAATAGATTTTGATTGATTATTAACATATTTTTTCATAAGTTTAAAGAGTAAATTAAACGTTTGTTCATATTAATATGAATTAATAAATAGTCATTTATAATAAATTAGCGAGGAATCGCCAATGAAACCAAGTAGACGAGATTTTTTGAAAGGAACAGCGGCTGTCGGTGTTAGTGCAGTAGGACTTAGTGCAATGGCAAAAGCTGCTCCAAAGAATGTTCTATCGGAAGATAGAATGGGTGTTCTTGTCGATACGACTGCTTGCATTGGATGCAGACATTGCGAATGGGCATGCAAGACTGCTCATGACTTGCCTGCCGGTAAGCTCGAAGAGTATAGTGATAGGTCTGTTTTTAAGAAGCCGAGACGTCCTGATGTTGATGCTTTGACTGTTGTGAATGAATACAAGAATGAAAAAGAGCCGAATGTACCTATTAATGTTAAGGTTCAGTGCATGCATTGTGATCACCCTGCATGTATTTCTGCTTGTATTGTTGGTGCATTTACCAAAGAAGATAATGGCACAGTCCGTTGGGACACCGATAAGTGTATTGGTTGCCGTTATTGTATGGTTGCTTGTCCTTTCCAAGTTCCAACTTTTGAATATAAAAAGGCAATTGAACCAAAAATTATGAAATGCGATTTTTGCTGGAACAGAACCAAAGATGGTTTGCTTCCTGCATGTGTCGAAATTTGCCCAATGGAAGTTATGACTTATGGACCACGTTCTGAAATCATTAAACTTGCTCGTGAAAGACTAAGATTATATCCCGAAAGATATAAAAACCATATTTACGGCGAAAAGGAAGTTGAAGGTACAGCCTGGGTTTATTTAGCATCTAAAGATATGTGGGAGCTGGGGCTTCCTCATCTTAAAGAAAAAGCTGCTCCTGGTGTGTCTGAATCTATTCAACATGGTATTTTTGCTTATTTTGTGCCTCCGGTCGCACTCTATTCGCTTTTAGGTGGGATTATGTGGTTAACTAAAAAACGTCAAGATTTAATGTGAGGTAAATGATGGAAGGTTTAGTCCCAACTCCAATTAAATATAAATATTTTACTCCAGGTGTGATTGTAATTACTCTGATTGCACTTGTTGGATTGTTTTTCCTTGGTATGAGATTGATTTTTGGTATTGGTTCGGTTACTAATCTTAATAATCAATATCCTTGGGGAATTTGGATTGCAATCGACGTAGCAACCGGTGTTGCTCTTGCTGCAGGTGGTTTTACTACTGCTGCTCTTTCGCACGTTATGAATCGTGAATACTATCACGTTGTTGTGCGTCCTGCTTTGCTTACTGCCATGCTCGGCTACACTTTTGTGGCTCTTGGCGTTGCTATCGATATTGGTCGTTTTTATTATATATGGCATCCATTAGTAATGTGGAATCCCAACTCTGCTTTGTTTGAAGTTGGTATTTGCGTTATGATTTATCTTAATGTGCTTTATATTGAATTTATTCCAATCGTAACCGAAAGATTTATTGGTAAAGTAAATCTACCCGGATTCTTGGCTGGATTGAATAATGTGATTGATAAATTGTTAAGATTTTTAGACAAATCTTTGTCTAAAATCATGTTTGTTTTCTTTATTGCCGGTGTTGTATTGTCTACTCTTCATCAATCTTCATTAGGAACATTGATGATCATTTCCGGACAAAAAATGCACCCACTTTGGCAAACTCCAATTCTTCCATTGTTGTTTTTCCTTTCGGCTATTGCTGTTGGATTTCCGATGGTAATTTTTGAATCGATGATAGCATCGCGTTCATTTAAATTAGAACCTGAAATGCCTGTCTTATCAAGATTGGGAACATTGATTTCTCCATTATTGTTTTTCTATCTTGCATTTAAGATTGGTGATATGGTAATTAGAGAAACATTTGTATACTTGACTGAATTTAACGTTCAAAGTGTGATGTTTGTGATAGAAGTATTGTTTGGTATAATAATACCATTAAGAATGTTTGTATCCAAGCACGTACTAAAGTCTCCGGGATTATTATTTACAGCGTCAGCATTAGTGGTTTTTGGTGTGTTTATTAATAGATTTAATAATTTTATTATAGCATACAAACCACCATATAGCGAAGCACCATACTATCCTGCATTTGGCGAAATAGCTGTTACAGTTGGATTTATAGCGATTTTGGTGTTGATATACAGAGCATTTGTGATGATATTCCCAATAATCAGTTTGCCTGCAGATAAAAAACATTCTGCAAAAGCACATCATTAAAATAGGAGACTAAAAAATGAAATATAAAATTTTGATATTAGTTCTTATTGTAACAGGTGCAATGGTTATTGGATTTGCTCAGAATCCTAAGAAAGGCCAGGCAGCAAAGCCCGCACAAAAAACAGAACTAAAAGCAGAAAATGTAAAAGCTGGCGATGGACATGCTCAATTGCCAGTCGATTGTAAACGCTGCCATTCATGCGATTTTCCAACAAAACAAAATCCATGCTTAAATAACTGCCCACGTGGCCAGATGATCACTGTAGAGCATAAACCTGAAGAGGGTCCAGATGCTGTAGCATTAAATCAGAACGGAAAGCAATACGGCAAAGTAGCTTTTTCACATAAATTACATGCCGAAATGTCTGAAATGTCTGGTGGTTGTGGTAAATGCCATCATTATAACTTAGCTGGACCAATTCAAAAATGTTCTGCATGCCACTCTGAAACAAGAAAAAGAGAAGACGTTACTCGCCCTGATTTAAAAGGTGCTATGCATAGACAATGCTATACTTGCCACCGTCAATGGAGCCATGCAAATGATTGTAAGTATTGTCATGAACCTAAAAAATCAGAAGATGATAATGCATTTAATAATAAGCTAGCATCATACAAAGGCAAGAGCCATCCTGAATATGCTGCTCAGCCAAAAGTTGTGTATGAAACAAATGCTAAAGAGGGTAAAGTAGTTACTTTCTATCATGACGAACACGTTAAATTATTTGGTTTGAAATGTCAAAATTGTCATAAAAATGATAATTGTACTAAATGCCATGATGTGAATAATTCGAAACTAATTGCACCTAAGAAAAATCAACATAAGGGACAAAATTTTGATCAAATTCATCAAAATTGTAATTCTTGCCACAAAGGCAACTCTTGTGTGAAATGCCATTCAGGTGCAGAAAAAGAAAGATTTAATCACTTGGCTGCTACAGGATTTGATTTGTCGAGAAACCACTCAAAAGTAGCTTGCGACAAATGCCATAAAAAGAATAATCCTATGGACAAACCAAATAGAAATTGCGTAAATTGCCATAGCAACTTTACAAGCGGTAAGTTTGACCACTCAAAAACTGGATTGAAACTAGACGATAACCATAAAGATTTAGACTGCGACAATTGCCATAAAAATAATAATTTCTCGAAACCGCCGGTTTGTGCTGATTGCCATGATGACAAATCATATCCGAAGTTTAAACCAGGCAAAATGTTCAAATCCGGAAAGTAGGAGGTAATTATGATATACTTATTGGCTGTAATCATTATTGTTGTTGTTGTAGAGCTTTTGCTTCGCACTGCTGTCAAAAAATATGACAAGCAAAAACTCGAATCCGAAAGAGTTGCAATACTTAAAGAAAGTGAAAAAATTGACCTTTCGAAAGTTTCAAATTCTCTAAAAAGAGTAGAACTCGAAAATCCTTTATCAAGAATTTTGGTTGTCGATAAAGATGATAAAATTTTGGATAAATTGAGAAGTATGCTTGTGCTCGATGGCTATTCTGTTGATACTGTTAATTCTGGTGTTGAAGCTGTTAATTTGGCTAAAATTCATCACTATGATTTTATTATCAGCTCTGAACAAACAAAAGATATGTCTTCCCAAGAATTAACTAAAGTGCTTAATTCAGAAAGACCTGATACTGATGTTATTATTCTCGTCGAAGGAGTTGCTAATGCAACTCCTTACGACCTGATTCGTGAAGGCGCTATTGATTTTATTCAAAAACCTCATATCGATTCGAGATTAAATGACTTTGTGAGAACTTCTTTAGCTAAGAGACGTGATACTATCAAAGAAAAACTTGATAAAGAACTTTTTGTTGAAGAAAAAGAAGTTTCGCCGGTACTTGCTCCTTTTAGTATTCCATTAGGTTTGTTCTATTCTAAGAATATGCTTTGGATAAGACCTGAACAAAAGGGATATGTCAGAATTGGTATTAATGATTTGTTTAATAAACTCGTTGATGAGATAGACACAATCGATTTTCCTAATCCTGGAATGAAAGTAAGTCAAGGTCAATCCTTGTTTGTTATAAAAAAAGATGTTCACGAAATTGTAGTTAAATCTCCGATTTCAGGAACAGTATACTCTTCGAATTTCAATTTAAGACAAGATCTGAATGTTTTGAAGCATGATTGCTATTCTCAACATTGGTTCTGCTCTATTGTTCCAGATAATTTTAAAACTGAAATTCAAGATTATTTTTATGGTAAAGAAGCTGATAATTTCTTTATCGAATCAATTTCAAAATTGAAAAATGATCTTAAATTATCAGATGATATTTCGACTGAACTACTTTTGGCAGAGTTTTTGAAGTTAAATCTTGAACTTAGAATAAGAATTTTGTCGAATATGATGTAAATAGTTAACCAGGGCTAATCAAATTGCAAGACAGTTAAGGCTGCGCAACAAGGGGAATTTGCCGCTTAAGATTAGCCCCTTTTTATTTCCTTCAACACTATTGAACCTTTAATCTCGTTTATTAGCTGTACCTAAAAATTTATTTGGTGTTATTATGTTCAATAAGCTCATCTTCATTTTGAGCTTGTTTGCTATGTCATGCAATGCTCAAAATGATACGAAGGATAATAAGATAAATATGAAATATATATCAAATATTCATGCTCCCGAATTCCCTAAAAATATGGAATGGCTAAATATTGATAAACCTCTATCAATCAAAGAACTAAAAGGTAAAATAGTCTTGATTGATTTTTGGACTTATTGCTGTATCAACTGTATGCATATAATTCCAGATTTAAAGAAATTAGAATCTGAATTCCCTGATGAATTAGTTGTTATCGGTGTGCATTCTGCTAAATTCAATAATGAAAAAGAATCTGATAATATTAGTTCTGCAATCAGAAGATATGAAATTGAACATCCGGTTGTAAATGATCATAACTTTGAAATTTGGTCTGAATATGCAGCTAGAGCTTGGCCGACTTTTGTTTTAATTAACCCAAGAGGACAAATTATATTAGCACAATCGGGCGAAGGTGTTTATGATAGAACTCGAGATTTGATTGCTGATATGATAAAGGAATTTGATAAATTTGGCGAAATTGATAGACGAAAAATAAATCTAAATTTGGAAAAAAATAAAGTTAAAACTAGGGTTCTATCTTTTCCATCCAAGATTATTGCAGATCAACTCAGAAACATACTTTATATAAGCGATTCGAATAATAACAGAATAATTTCGATAGATGAATCTGGAAATATTATTAATGTCATTGGTTCTGGTATTGAAGGTAATCAAGATGGTAATTTTGAAAATTGTCAATTCAATCATCCACATGGCATGGCAATAGACGAAAAAAATAATATACTTTACGTTGCAGATACTGAAAATCATTTAATAAGAAAAATTGATATAAATAATAATAAAGTTGAGCGTATTGCCGGAATTGGTGTTCAGGCAAATTGGGGTGCTAGCGGAGGAGATGCTTTAAGAAATCCTTTAAATAGTCCTTGGGATATTACGCTTGTAGATGATACTTTATTTATTGCTATGGCAGGCAATCATCAAATATGGTACTACACTCTCAAAACACATAAAACTGGTGTTTATGCAGGTAATGGATATGAGAATATAATTGATGGAAATTTGAAAAATTCATCTTTTGCTCAGCCCAGTGGTATTGTCCACTTTAATAATTCTTTCTATATTGCTGATAGTGAAGTTAGTGGTATCAGGCAAATTAATCGTGATAATGGAAAGGTTTCTTCTATTGTTGGAGAAGGCTTGTTTGATTTTGGAGATGTTGATGGATATTTTCCTAATTCTCGACTACACCATGCTATTGGCTTGACATATTAT
>CAZBNQ010000069.1:0-10891 GCA_964493035.1 uncultured Hyphomicrobiales bacterium
TTTCTCTGAGCAAATCGGTACACTTCCCCATGATTTGTTCGAACAATCGGAAATTCATGATGTACCAATCGATTCGATAGATACTCCTGCAGGTAATTTCATCTGCGATGCTTATTTAGATTTTGCAAAAAAGAATTTGTATTCCGGAACCCAAATTGCAATTCAACCTAATGGTAGTATATGCCAAGAAATCAAAAAAGGTCCTATAACTCGTGAAGATATGTTTAAACTTGTAGGGTACGGTTTTAATTCTGTGAATCATAAAGGTTTCAGAGTGAGAGTGATTAAAATACAAGGACAATACATTTGGGCTTTGATTTCTGCCGGACTAACAGAAATGGAACAATCAGATGATATGCTCTTACAAGCATCAGGATTGAATTACAAATGCAAAGGCAAAAAAGATGGAAATTTGATAAAGTTAGAGCTCTTTTCCGTTTATGTTGGCGACACTCCTTTAAACCCCGAAGAATACTATTACATAGTGGCTAACGAATATGCGATCGGATATATTAATATGAATGCCGTTCCTTTCGAAATTGTTGGGAAAATTGATAGTACAACAACCGAATATGATATATTAGTCGATTACGTAAAAACTAATCCGGTATTTAATAAAGTAGAAGGAAATATCGAGGTACCGGTAGACGAAACTCAGATCATTAATAATATCATTATTTCGCCTAATCCATGCAAGGAATATATAAATTTTAATATCACTGATGCAAAAAACGAAGAATTGACAATTGAAATTTGTGACAACTTGGGTAATATTCTTAAATCGATTAGTACAGTTCTATCGAATGATAAATTAATTATAGATACACACGATCTTAGTTCAGGACTGTATTTCTACAGAATCAAGTACTCTAATAAAATCAAATCAGGAAACTTTGTAAAACTATAAAAACAATCCCGTTATCGAAACCATATCCGGGTACAATAGCAGCTTGCAATTTGTATCCGGATTTTTTTACAATATTCCACTAAATTTTTCGTTTTATAACTATAATTTTAGTTGTATAATTAAATTATTAGTTGTAAATTAGAAAAAAAAGGAGGAATATAAATGAAAGAGTTAACCAAAGCCGAAGAACAAATAATGCATATCCTATGGAGTTTAGGAAAGGGATTTGTTAATGATATAATGAAAGAATTGCCGGAACCTAAGCCTGCTTATAATACTGTATCCACTATTGTTAGGATTTTAGAGAAAAAGGGCTTTATCGACCACAAAGCTTATGGCAAAACTCATGAGTACTATCCGATTGTAACTAAAAAGGATTATACATCATCTTATATGAAAAATTTTGTTCAAAACTATTTTGAAGGTTCTTTCAAACAAATGGTTTCTTTCTTTACAAAAGAAAACAATTTAAGTTTGAATGAAATCGAAGAAATAAAAAAACTACTAGAAAAAGAACAAGCCAAGGAGTAGTTATGGAAAGCTTTCTTTTATATCTGCTTAAAGTGTCTATATGCACTGGATTTATATACTTTTTGTATATAATAATATATAGAAACTTTACTTTTCACAATACAAATCGATTTTACCTAATTATTGGTTTGATACTTTCATTTTTATTGCCATTAATCTCAATAAATTTTATCGGAAATCCCGAAGATTTTGGTTTGAAATATATAAAATTGAAAGAAATATATATTAGCAATATAAATACTATTAATAATGAGATTAATATTGATGTGCTGGAAATAATTTCTGCAATTTATATTAGTATTGCTACTTTGTTTTTAATTAGGTTTATAATACAATTGATGAGCATTTACTTGCTAAAAAATAAAGCTGAAAAGCTTAAACCCAATATATATCATATTAAAGAAAATGCTGTTGCATTCTCATTTTTCAACAACATTTTCATCAATCCTTATGTTTTGACTGATGAAGAACAAAATCAAATTATTCAACACGAAAAAGCCCATATCAAAGAATTACATACTTTAGATATAATTCTATTCGAAGTATCAAAAATCATATTGTGGTTCAATCCTTTTGTTTGGTTATTAAAATCTTCGTTGCAAGAACTTCACGAGTTTATTGCCGATAAGAAAGTACTTGAAGAAACAAATCAAAAAAGTGAATACAAACAATTGCTTTTGAAAGAATTAATAAGCAATTATGAATATAAATTTGTAAATAATTTCAATTTTTCAATGATTCAGAGGAGAATTAAAATGATTAGCCAATTGCCTTCACCAAGAATTGCAGCTTTAAAATATTTAGCTGTAATACCAATAATTATATTGTTATTGATGTTCAATAACCATAATACAGTGCACAACAGAGCTTTTGCTCAAATAATTGATACCAGTGCCAGCAAGGATATGTATGAATTTGTTAAATTGAAAACAGAACCCAAAGTGGATTTGCAAGAACTTTCCAAATTAATTGTTTATCCTGAAGAAGCTAGAAAAGAAGGATTAGATGGGAAAATAATCCTAAGAGTACTTGTTACAAAAGAGGGAAAAGCCAAAAAAGCTGTAGTGGAATCTGCAACCGATAAAATCTTTATTGAACCAGCTCTTAAAGCAATCAAAGATGTTAGCTTCGAACCTGGAATAGGATTAGATGGGAAACCCGTCGAATGTTATGTTTCTCTTCCTATTGTCTTTAAACTTAGAGTTGAAAAAAGTAAATAGAATTTTTCCTATCTTAATTTATTGTGGCTGTCTTAACATATAGATAATATATTATCAATTTGAGACAGCCACGTTTTTTATCATTTCAGTTTTTCATTTATAGTATACCTATAAGTTTATATATATAAGTTTGTGTTCATATAGTTTTTTATTAATTTTGTTGTTTGGAAAAAATGAAAATTTTGAAATATATAGTGATAAAAAATGGAATCTATTATTCTAAACGGCTCGGATTTGACCCGACATCAAGTGATTGAAATTGCATTTAATTACGCTAAAGTATCGATCGATACTAGTAAAATTGAAAAAAGTAGAAAATATATCGAACAAAAAGTAGCTGACGGAAGTATTGTATATGGAGTTACTACCGGGTTCGGTTCAAACGTAGATAAACACATAAAGGTAGAACAAGCCGAAGAACTCCAAGTGAATTTGCTAAGGTCGCATGCTTGCGGAGTCGGTGAATACTTCCCTATCGAAACTTCAAGAGCAATAATGGCTATCAGATTAAATACTTTGCTAAAAGGATTTTCAGGCATAAGATTAGAAACAGTAAAGCAACTTGAGTTTTTGATTAATAACAATATCCATCCATTAATTCCAGAACAAGGTTCAGTTGGTGCAAGTGGCGACTTGTGTCCTCTTTCGCATATGGCTCTCCCACTAATTGGAGAAGGCGAAATTGAATATAAAGGAAAACATTGGAAAACCGAAGATTTTGCTAAATCTGAAGAAGCTGCTGCAATCAATTTCAGACCTAT
Organism: uncultured Hyphomicrobiales bacterium; assembly: GCA_964493035.1. Lineage (GTDB taxonomy): Bacteria > Bacteroidota > Ignavibacteria > Kapaibacteriales > UBA2268 > JAUQWR01. The sequence continues at coordinate 3,420 of CAZBNQ010000069.1, forward strand.
TAAATTAAGCTACAAAGAAGGGCTGGCTCTAAATAATGGTACTACTATTATGGCTGCTGTTGCGACAATAGCTTTAGACAAAGCAGAAAAATTGCTCAAGACTTCTCTACTTTCTTCATCTCTAATTTTTGAAGCTTTAGGAGCTAGAAAAGAAGCCTTTTCTTTTGCAGGAATTCATCATGCTAGAAACCATAAAGGTCAGATTGATATTGCTGCTTCTCTTTCAAAAATTCTTAAGGGCTCCTCACTAATTGGTATCACTCAAAAAGAAATTGTTAAGCATTTTGTTGATAATAAAATTGTCAAATCTCAAAAAGCTAATGAAATTCTTAATAAAATAAACGAAACGAAAGAAGCAAGCAAACAAGAGCAAATACCAGATATCTTGATAAATATTTTGAAAGCTGAAGGCGAAGATTCTGCCGCAAATATCCTTGCTTTTGCAAAAAAGAAATGGAAACCACAAGACTCATATTCAATAAGATGTATTCCTCAGGTGATTGGTGCTTCTAAAGCAGCTATAGATCATGTGATTTCGATCGTTGATGGCGAGTTGAATGCTGCATGCGATAATCCTCTAATTTTCGCAGATGATGATATGGTGATTTCCGGTGGCAATTTCCATGGTCAACCAATTGCCCTTGTTATGGACTACCTCAAATTAGCTATTTCAGAAATAGGAAATATTACCGAACGCCAAATTAATAAGATGGTAGATTCTGCTACCAATGATTGTTTGCCAGCATTCTTGGTTGGTAATAGTGGTTTGAACTCTGGCTTGATGATTACTCAATATGCTGCGGCTGCTGTAGCTTCAGAAAATAAAGTACTCGTTCATCCTGCTTCAGCAGACTCTATTCCTACTTGTGAAAATACTGAAGACCATGTGTCGATGGGTACTATTGCAGCCCGCCAGGCAATCCAAATTATTGATAATGTCGAAAAAATTCTTGCTATCGCAATTATGACTGGATTGTATGCCGTTTCTTTAAGATTAGAACAATTTGCCGTGGTTGGCTTGGAATCTAATCCAGAAAAAGCTTTAGCACCTGTATCTTATGAGTTTTATAAAGCAGTAAAAAATTCTGATTTACTTTATAAAAATGATAATAATTTCCTAAAAACTGATAGATTTTTAGCTCCTGAAATCAAAAAAGTTAAAGATCTAATCCCTGTTTTGTCTAAAATATATGATGAATATATAAACTAATATATTTATTTTTAAAAGATTGAAGGCTTCGATATTTTTATAAGTATATCGAAGCCTTTTATATTTAATAACCAAAAATAAATCAAGATTTAACATAACTTTTTAATTTTTGTATCGTAGTAAAATTAAACATTATAAGGATTTTATTATGATTGAATTAAATATTAAAAAACCAAATCGCCCTCATCTAATTTATAGAGACAAACTTCGTGACTCAAAATTATAGATGAAGGATAGGATAAACTACGGTTACTTCAATATTTTCAAAGAATTTCCCTTACTAATTCGTGTCAATGCATTATATGCTAATAAATCAAAACCTATAGAAAATCCGAAAAGTATATTGATCATAAATACAAGCTTAATTGGAGATTTTGTTGTTTCACTTCCCGCTTTAAGATATTTTATCGACAAACATAATGGCGCAAAAATCGATATGGTAGTGGCTCCTCCTCTACTTGATCTATCAAAATCCATTAAAGGTTTGAATCAAGTATTAACTATGAAAACAATTTTCAACAAACCTGATGCTCGGGATATTGCTTATTTAGATTTGTCGCCAGAGTATGATTATGTATTGATTATGCGCTTACCTAATAAAATTCTCCAATTACTTAATAGAATCGAATTTAAAAGCATAAGAACTTATCTGGGCACTTATATTAAATTAGGTATGAATATGTTTGGAGCTGCTGCTGGCAAAGAGCATCTTAAACAACTTACTGAAGTGAATTTTGAAATTGTTGGCGAAGAGAATCTTAATATCAACAAGCTGGAATTAAACAAAATGTTCGATTTTTCAGCTCAAGATTTGGAAAATATTAAATCTCATTCAATTTTTAAACAAACAGAAAATACAAATAGAATTGTTATTCATACCGGTTCTGGCTGGGAAATCAAATTTTGGAACAATAAAAAATGGATAGAACTAATCAAAACGCTTCATTCAGAAGATAATTACTCGTTCATTTTTGTTGGATCTGGCGAGCAAGAAGAAAAATCATTTAAAGAAATATCTGCAGCATTAGATTTTCCTGTATATTCATTAATAAAAAAACTGAATATTAAGAGTCTTTTGATGGCTTTACCATTTTTTGATTTATTTATTGGAATAGACAGTGGTCCAAGACATTTAGCACATTTAGCCAATTTAAAAAGCATATCATTATTAGGACCAGGACCAAAAAGTTTCGAACCAATAAATGAAAATGCTACAATTCTGGATAAATCAAAATGTGCTTGTACCAATCTAGTTTGTTTTATGAATTATACATGCATGGATTTGATTGAAATAGAGCATGTAATAGAGGAACTAAGAAGAAAATTTAATCAATAAAGCAACAACCCCGAAAATTTCGGGGTTGCTAATTTTTGTTTAAAATCCACTCATCAAACCCAAATTAATTCTAAAGTAATCATCATCTTTCTTTAAATCATTATAAGTGCCTTCGAGATAAAATCTCAGATTGCGTTTAATTGCATGCCCAAGATGAATAGTAAAAGTAGATTTATCTAGTTCTTTAATATCACTACTTATTGTGTTGTAGAGCAATACACCATAAGGACCTGTTTCATCACCACGAGGAGTAATAATTAATTCTGCAAAACCACCCTGAGTTTCTAATTTTTTTGAAGGAGCAGACTGTTCGTCTAATAAAACATCTTCATCATTTCTCAAAACATATTGGCAATTTAGCTCGGCAATATCCTTATATTTGATAGTAATATCTGGTCCGAATAAATTAAATTTGGCAGTAGATTTATTCAATTCATTATTAAGATCTTGCCTACCAAAATAACCAAAAGCCCCAATTCTCAAAAAGTCAGTAATTTCTTGAGATGCTCTAACAAAAATATTTTTATTTTTATCATTATCGAATACTTTATTATCATCAGCAGCATGGATACCATTGCCATTAACAAGTTCGAGCATAATATCAGTGCCAGTCTCCAGCCCTAAAGTAACTAAAGCTCCCCTATCGTAAGTCAAATTAGCATTATTTAAGCCTATTTTTGTTCTATAAATTTCGTAATCTTCGAAAGTAAGTCTCAATTCTCTTTTGAAAAGAGGATCACAAATTTGAAACTGACCAAGATATAAATCCAAATCAATATCAAACAAATCATTAAACATAATATAGGCATCTTCAATACCGGCAATTTCACCTCTTTCGCTAAAGAAGAAGTAGAAATAATAGGAAATATCTTTAGATATTGAACCACCGGAAAGTAGTTTAATAATATAAGGTGAAGAAAAATCTCCACTCTTATTATTATATGTATTATATGATGCACCGACATCGAGCCGGATAGCGACAGGCAAATTGCGCATCAAAGATAATTTATCATCGCCAGTTTCTTGAAAATATCTTGGTGCTTCGATATCTTTAAGTTGAAATCCATTGCCGGCAAATTCTTCACCATAAGGTTTTAATTTTGGAGCGGGAGCATGGCAAGTTTTGCATGACAAACTATATTGCCTTGCAAAAGCAGGAATAGAATAAGCATCATAATTTATTAATATGCCTAAAACAAGAATTGCAGATATATAAATAATTTTTCTCATGATAATCTCCTTAAGGTAAAATTGTAATTGTTGTAGAATGTCTATTAATTTCAACTATTTGCGATTCTTCTGCAGGAACTTTCAAAAAATCTGCAACAGGTTTTACTAATAATTGATAATTCAAGACAGCAGTAACAGTTAATTTACCGGGTGGTATATTTTCCGGAAGTTTAAAAGTAGCAGTTTCCAGTTTGGTTTCTCTCGGACCAATACGATAATCGACGCCAAAGGAAGCAGTATTCCATTGTTGGATAGTCATAATCCCATCTTTAGTAAAATAAGGCATTCTAAATATTCTATCTCCTTTAGGAATACCGTCGCGTTGCACACCTTTAAAACTTGCATCTTTTAAAGGCACGCCCATATCTTGATATGCCAAGACATCGTCTGCTATTGTATATTCTTCTCCTTTAAATCCTTTTTTGTCCACAGGAATATGATACACTTTTCCTTTTGAATCTACTGCCTCGATATGCATCCAAACTATCCTATCTTCAACAGACCCAGTAGGAAATTTATGACCTGTTTTCTGATTAAACAAAGCAATAGAAAACTTAGCAGTTTCGCCGGGTTCAACTTCTTTTAAATAAGGATTCACTCTTAGTTCAATAGTGCCTCTCAACTTGCCTGGATCATGAGCTCCGTGAAACAAATGCTGTCTTGCATCAGGATACATAGCACCCATAATAGCTTTTTTTGATTGAGCTTTTGGCATATGACAATCTTGGCATTGCACACCTTCTTTAGAATATGGACCTTCTTTCCATTCTAAATGAGTGGATTTGACCCAAACTCCATAAGGACTTTTTTCATTATGACATATACCACAAAAATCACCAGTTTTCATAATAGGATTAACTTCAATTTGGTGATTTGGAGAACCAATTTCACCTTTTCTTGAATTAAATTTTGTATTGCCAGGCTTCATCACATAGTTGAAGTTGTAAGGAGTATCACCCGAAAATCCACTAATCGAATGGCAAACATCACAAGACACAGCTTCATTGGCTCTGGTATTTTCCGAAGGTCTTTTTGGAGGAATATCTCCACTCATAAATGCAAGAGGAGAATGGCATCCATTGCATCCTGCTTTTACTTCAGCAACTTTTGGATCAATATCAGAATGTGGAACTGCTAAATTAAAATATTCAATTTCATCCCATTCGTGAGTAAAAGCTTGCGCCATCATGGATTGTTTCCATTGCTGATAAAATTCTGCATGGCAGGCAGATCCGCAATATTGAGGCGTCTGAAAATCAGAATATTTAAATTCTGGCTTTTGATCTGCTCTAAGTAGTGCATAAGTTATCACTGCTAATGCTATTATTGGCATTAAGTAAAATAATTTTTTCATGTTTCCCCTATCTGTTTGTGACTATACATTTTCTTGACGAATGTTTATTATTATTATTAATACTTTTTAATATATATTACAAATATTTAATTATTTAAAGCTATTTTTAGCCTCGCCTAATTATATTTTTAATTATTATTTATTAATTCATTCATCTAAAATCAGTATTTGTACTTATAAAAAATTGTATTATTTTTGATAACAACATAAAAGGAAATTGAAATATGAAATATATTTGGATAATATTTATTATTCTATTGCTATCATGCTCCGATAATAATGATACAACTAAGCCAATTGAAAGCAAAACTTATAAAATAATTGTTTTCAGTGATGCTCATTTATTTGATCCAGGATTAGGAACAAGTGGCGAAGCATTTGATAATTATATTAAAAATGATAGAAAAATGATTGCAGAAAGTGATGCTATTATGCAAGAAATGATTGATAATATTATAAGTGAAAAGCCTGATTTAGTATTAGTAACCGGAGATTTGACTAAAGACGGTGAAAAAAGTTCGCATTTAAGATTTGCTCAATATATGCAAAAACTAACTAATCTTGGTATCAAAATTTGTTTGATGCCTGGCAATCATGATATAAATAATCCATATTCTATAGGTTTTAATAATAATAATGTTTATAAAACTGAAAATGTAACTAAAGATGCATTTAAATCTATTTATTCTACAATTACTTATAATAATATTTTAGAATCTGACAATTATTCTCTGTCCTACCTTAGTGAACCATTACCAGGATTACAAATAATTTCTATTGATGCTTCAATATATCAAAATGCCTATAGCAGCTCGGGCAAGATTCAAAGTTCCACTCTAGAATGGGCTATTAATAAAATTAAAGAATCAAATCAATCTGGCAAATTAATTTTGGGTATGATGCATCATGGAATAAATGAACATTTTTCCGGACAATCTCAAATTTTTCCGGAGTATTTGACTGAATCATGGATGACTGACTCAAAACAACTTGCTATTGCAGGGCTTAAAGTAATTTTTACCGGACATTTTCATTCTAACGATGCTGCTATTAACTCTTTGGATAACAACTATTTGATTGATATTGAAACTGGTTCTTTAGTAACTCACCCACATCCATATAGAGTTATAAATTTGAATTTAAATGAAAAGACTTTAGATATTAAAACTAAATATATAGAAAAAATAAATTACAATTTGGGTAATTATACAAATTTTCATGGTTATTCTGAAGACTACTTATCAAAAAATTTAGATGATTTATTTATTTCAATGCTTACAAGCAGACTTGGTTTGAGTCCAGAACAAGCAAAAGATTATTCTGATAAATACAAAGAAGACGTAAAACAAGCAATATCAGCACATTATCATGGAGACGAATCTCCAAGTGCAGAAACATTAGCAAAAATCAATTCATATTCGAAAGATCCTGACTTAAGAATAGTTTTGCTCTCAGGCTTGCTAAAAGGAATATGGACCGATACCAAACCAAAAGACAATAATTTGCATATTGACTTAAAGAATGGCAGTATAAAATAAATTTAGAAATATTTTAGAATTACTTCTAAAAACTTTTTCATATCAATAGGTTTTGATACAAATTCATTACAACCTGATTCAATTGCCTTATGATGTTCTTCTGGCTGGGAGTAGGCAGTGAGTGCAATGATTGGAGTTTTTTGATCAAATTCTCTAATAAATTTGCTGGCTTCAAATCCATTCATGACAGGCATTTTAATATCCATAATAATCAAATCAAATTGAACTTGCTTAGCCTTAGCCAAAGCCTCTTGGCCATTACGCACCCAAATTATTTCAGCGCCTTCTTTATTTAATATTTTTTCAATAAAGAGAAAATTTACTGTATCATCTTCGGCAACTAAAATCTTTTTCTTATGAATCTGATTATTTGTATTGAATTGGTTTGCCTTCAAATCATATTGCTCTTTAGTTCCAGGCTGAATACTATTAAAAGGTATAATTAATGAAAATACTGATCCTTTGTCAATTTCAGATTCTAATTCTATATTCATACCTAATAATTCTGCCAAACCTTTAGAAATTGATAATCCAAGGCCAGTACCACCATAAATTTTGCTTGAAAAAGCTTCATATTGCCAAAATCTATCAAACACTTTATCAAAATATTCCTTATGAATACCAATTCCAGTATCTCTTACACTTATATATAATCCACTTTCTCTTATTGAAGCCGATAGTTCTATTTCTCCTTGTTCTGTAAATCTAATTGCATTGGTCATAAAGTTTGTCAATATTTGATAAAATTTATCTTTATCAGTAAATATTTTATATTCAGAAAGTTCAAAAGGTAAATTCTGAACA
>CAZBNQ010000070.1:0-10889 GCA_964493035.1 uncultured Hyphomicrobiales bacterium
CGGAAAATCGCTAATATCCAAAGATAACATTGATTCATTAATTTCCATTTTTTCCTCTTTTTTCAAAATATTTAGTATATAATCTTTTTTTGTCAAATTTTATTGCCTAAATTAAAAAAAAATAGAAACTTTTATTATATTGCTGTGTCTTTAGTATAATGATAAATTAAAAATTGAGAAAAATATGAAAAAGATTTTTACAATATTGCTTTTTGCATTGATTTGTTTAGAATGTAGAATTGAATTGAATGCACAAATAACTTCAAACCATAAAAGTGAAAAAGCTTCAATCCAAAAAGGAGTCATTTATATCAGATTTTTTGATTATTTCGCCGGCAAAAACTTAATTAAAGATATTATCAAGAAATATAATCTGAGTGATGCAGAAATAGTATTAAAGCGAGAGCAGTGGTTGATAAATCCTGACAATTATAATCAGAATAAACAGCCCGAAATTTTGGATAGCTATGATTCAAAGACAAGAAATATTATATTAGCCGAAAGAGTATTGCAAAGAACTTATAAAGTTTATTTTGATGAAAATATTGATCCAAATGCTTTAAGTAATCAATTAAAAGCTGAATATCCATCTATTGAAATTGCCGAACCAATTTATATTAATTATCCATTGGGCAAACCTAACGATCCTTTAGTTCCCAATCAAACAGTGTTAAACCAAATAAATGCATTCGAGGCTTGGGATAAATGCCAAGGTGATCCTAATGTTATTGTCGCTGTCGGGGATAATGGTATAAAAAAATCACATCCTGACTTGAAAAATCATTTGGCAATAAATGCAAATGAAATACCTAATGATGGAATTGATAACGACAACAATGGATATATAGATGATTATGATGGATTCAATCTTGCTCATGCCAAAGATGGTAAGGGCTGGACATTTACTGATAATACTGATAATCATGGTACAAATGTAGCCGGTATTGCAGCTGCTCACACAAATAATTCGATTGGTATTGCAGGCATTGCCTATAATTGTTCATTCTTACCTTTAAAATTAGCTCCTTATTCTTCAAATTCTATTCTATATGGATACGAATCTATATTATATGCTGCGGCTCGTGGTGTTAAAGTATTAAATTGCAGCTGGGGAACAGTCAAGCCATATTCTGAAATAGATCAATCATATATAAACTATGCGATATCAAAAGATGTTGTTATTGTTGCAGCCGGAGGTAATATAGACTTTTCTATACAAGCAGATAGATATAGTCTTTACTTGCCGGGAGGTTACGATGGTGTGTTGTCTGTTGGTGAAGTAGATGCCTACGATAGGATTACTACAGGTAATACTTGTCTATCTGAAGGAGTAAATATTATGGCTCCCGGATATAAAAACTATACACTTTCATTATATGATGATTATGAGCAGGTTGGAGAAGGTACATCTTTTTCTGCTCCAGTGGTTAGTGGTGCAATGGGTATATTGAGATCATGCAAACCAGAATTAAATCCATATCAAGCTATTGAATTTATGAAAGTGACCAGCAAACAGATTGCTTCATTAAATAATGAAGATCCAAAGTTGATTCCTGGTAGATTAGATATGAAAAAAATGTTTGAAATTGATCCAATGAGTGTTCCAGGCATTGCTAAAAAATCTGTTGTATTCAAATCTGCAGGAAATATTGGTAAAACTAGATTTAGTATTGGTGATACAGTAATTTGTAGAATTAATACAAAAAATTATCTGGGTAATGGCACAAATATGAAATTTGTACTTTCTCAGGCTTGGGATGTTGGAAATTCTGCCGGTATTGTTGATTCTATCGTTAGAGTTGCAAGCTATCCTTCAAATGAAGAAAAGACATTGGGAGATTTCAAATTTTATATAAGATCGGACTATCCGGGTAAAATTATTTTAAGAGTAGATGTTTATGATGACAACAATTATTATGGATTTTTTAAATTTCCATTCTATAATTATCCAGATTTGGTTACTTACGAAAATGATCTTATCAAATTTTCTGTTGCTGACGATGGTAAGTTTGGTTATAATTATAAACGGAGTCAAGGACAAGGATTTTCTGTTCCAAATTATGGCAGCTTGATATACGAAGGTGGTATTATGGCTACTATTAATAATCAATATGCCTTTAACTCTTTGTTGGGAGTTGAGAGCTCAAGCGGAGATTTTTATTCTATTACAAATTTGAGTGGTAAGCAAAACGAAGCAGGTACAATCGAAGCAACAAAATCGGTTGGTTCTACTGACTATATATTCCAAATTGAACATAAGTATTCTACACCTGTTGCTGATCTGGCTGCTGCAAGAGCAGAATTGAAATTTATCAATAAAGGAGTAGCTCAAATCAGTAATCCGGCAATTGGATTTTTATTTGATTGGGATTTAGCTCCTGAAACATCAAATAATTATACAGCTATTTTTCCTGAAGCAATTCCCAGCAATTTTGCAAACAATGCTCAAAAGGCTGCTGCTCAAATTGCTTGGAATAAAGACAACAACATATACGTAGGCTCATTAGTTTGGAGCGACGAAAATGATGCTGTTGCTCAAGCTGCAGGACTTAATTATGGAATAATTCATTCATCTTTTGGTTTTGAAGAAAAAGATCAGATAAAGGCATTAAACTCAAAATTAAGCTGGCAAAATACTGGCAAAAACGATATAAATTATGTTGTTGGTATGCAGTTTGATAATACAATAAATACCGGAGAAAACAGAACTTGCACTGTTTGTACCGGATTTGCAAATTCAAAAGAGAAGCTGGCTTTATTCTTAAAAAAATGTTACGATACAAATTTTGTTTCTGTTAATGATAATGATATTCAAATTCGCGATATAGAAGTATATCCTAATCCAGCTAAGGATTATTTCAATATTGATATGCAAAATGATTATATTGGTAATGTTAATATTGAAGTTATTAATCTAATAGGGCAGAGCGTTATCAATTTTGAGTTTGACAAAGTTGATAGGTTCTGTTCAAAAATGATTAATATAAGTGAGTTAAATAATTCAAGCTATATAGTCAAAATATGTTATGGCAATAAATATCAGTTGATAAAATTGATGAAATGAAACATTTGTGGCTCATATCCGTAAGATTGGTATGTTTGTTGTGTGCTTTTTTTGGCATTGACTTTTAATTGGGTGGATTTTTTGAAATTGCGTTTTCTACTTAATATAATTAACCAAAAAAATTGGAACAACTATCCTAATAGATTTAGGGTAGTTGTTATCATTTTTGCCTCTTTTTTGCTTAGTATTCACACAATTAATAATTATTTAAATATTTCTTCGCCTACAGATGAAAATATCTTTGCCGACCCACCAACGCGTATGTATGTCAATAAGCATATAAATGCTATTAAAAAATATGATAGTAGAGGTGAATATAAGCTGTTTGATTCTTTGAAGCCAGGCGACTTTATAATTGAAATTAACAACAATCAAGTAAGAACTGATAATGAGTTGAATAAAGTACTTAAGGGAGTGCCCGAAGAAGCTGTATTAAACTTTAAGGTATTTTCACTTAAAAATAGAGAAGTTAATGATTATAGAATTAGAAGAAGTGAAATAGATAGCAATAGTATTTTATATTTAGAATCAGCAGTTATAGTAGAGCAGGTTGTTGCGAAAGGTGCTTCAGAAAAAGCCGGAATTTTAGTAGGCGATATAATTACAAGCATTAATGGCAGAGAATTTAGAAATGCGAGTCAGGCAGATAGAATTTTAAGAGGATTAAAAGCAGGACAAGAGTTTTCTTATCAAGTTTTGAGAAATGGAAATTTTCTTGATATAAAGATAGTCTTAGCTCGTTATGGTATTCCATTTTCTCTATTGTTTGTTGTGATTTCCGGATATGTATTTATGGGTGTTGGTCTTTTCTTCTGTCTGAAGCGCCCAAGATTGATTGCAGCAAGATTATCCGGGATGGCTTTGTTTTTCTTAGGGTTTGCTCTTTCCGGAGCTATTAGTTATCCAGCCCCGGCCTGGTATACTTATTTTGTAGGTATAATAATAACTTCATCGATTTATATCAGTATTGCACTTTTTATACATAGCTTTTATTATTTCCCGCATGAGAAAAAAGACTTGCTAGAGCAAAAATGGACTGTGTTTGTGCCATATTTAATTGCCAGCTTAGCAATTGTATGGATTTTCGTCAGGCTGTTTGCAGGAGTAACCGGAAAATATCTTGATTTTATTCCTATTAGCTTTATTGTTGCTTTTATTCTCTTCCTTGTGATTATTAATATAAGATTTAAAAAACATAGTACTAAAGAAGATAAAGCGGCTTCTAGAGTTCTTCTATATGCTTTATTTATAAATTTATTCTACATTACCTTGAGTTCAATACTTCAAACTTTGGGCTATATGTTTAATATTTTTATATATACAGGACTAATTACGATTCTAATTCCTATAGCATATTTATATACTGTTGGGCGATATAGATTACTTGATTTGGATTTGAGATTACGGAAAAATATTCAATATTTAATAATAAATATTCTTTGGAAAATATTCATTTTTGGAATATTTATCCTGACAATATGGATATTGTCTAATATAGATATTCCTTTACCGAATTTGCATTTTACTGGTACTTCAATTATTGTGTTGGGCAAGGAATTGCGTCCGGAATTGAAGGAAGTATATGAAAATTATCTGAATATTATTCTTGCAATAGCGGCAGCTTTAGCGTATCTCAAATTATACAAAAAAGGTATCGAATCACTTGATAAAAAGTATTTTCGACCAAAATTTGATTATAGAAAAGCTATTGCAGAGCTAAATGAAGCACTAAAGCATAATATTGATATGAATAGTTTGATCAAGGAAATAGTTGATAAAATTGGACAAATAGTGCTATTGAAACGGGCTGGAATAATTATTTTCCAATCCGAAGGTCGCAATCCTTATTCGCGACAATTCTTCAATATGGACGAAACAATAATTAGCAACGAACTTGAATCAAATTGTTTGAGCTTTAAAAAATCAGTAGAAGAGATCCACGGCAGTTTTCGAGTAGAATATCTCGAAGAGCCATTGAAGTCGATATTTACAGAATTGCAGTTTCAATATTTGCTTCCAATAAAATTGAAAGGGAAGTTGCTTGGAGCTATTTTATTAGGTGATAAACTATCAGAAGCACCATTTACAAATATTGATTTAGAATTTATGCAGGCAATTGCAGAGCAAACAGCAGTGTCTGTTGAAAATACAATTCTATACTATGGTTTGGCTCAGCAAGAGCGAATAAAGCATGAATTAGCATTAGCAAGAAAAATACAAATGGCATCTCTTCCTCAAGTGCAACCAAGCATTCAGGGTTTAGATATTTCTGGAGTATCAATTCCTGCATTTGAAGTCGGTGGAGATTTCTATGATTATTTGCTAAATGGTGATAATACCTTGACTGTTGTAGTAGGCGATGTGAGCGGTAAAGGTGCTTATGCTGCTCTGCATATGTCTAAAGCACAAGGTATAATCCGAACATTAAATGAATTTCATCTCGATCCAAAAGAATTATGTATAAAGACAAATAATCTTTTATATAAATCAATCGAAAAGTCTTCCTTTATTTCGGTGATTGCTGCAAAATTTGATTTGAACGAGAAAAAAATTAAATTATCCAGAGCAGGTCATCTTCCTCTTTTGGCTTATCGAGCAAAAAGTAAATCTGTAGAAGAAATTACTCCAAAAGGTTTAGTGCTTGGCGTAGCAGATAAAAGTATTTTTGATTTGAACTTAGAAGAAGTCGAGTTTACTTATTCTCAAGGTGATATATTCTTATTTGCAACTGATGGCGCTGTCGAAGCCTCAGATGAGCTTAGTGAATTTGGCATTGAGAGAATAAAAAATATAATAAAAAACAATTCCAATCTTAATTCTAATCAACTTCAGTATTTATTGATAGATGAAATTAAAAAACATGCTCATTCGTCAGAATTAGCGGACGATATGACGATTGTTGTGGTTAAAATGATATAATATTCCTCTGCAAATTATTATTATTCAATTATAGATTAGGTTTATGAACGGGCGATTTACTAATTATTTATCGAGTTGTCTTTGTATTGTCATTTTTGCATTTGTGTCTTATCAATCAAATGCTCAAAATCTTGATAATTATACAAATGATTTTGCATTAGCTCAAGATACAAATACAATCAAAGATAATGACTCAAAACCTTTGATTTCGATCAAAGCAAAAGCTAAATTGAGTGTGGATACTGACAAAAAGTCAAAATCCGGTCCATTCACGAGTTTTTTAGGTATTGGAGCTCAATACTTAATTCCTTATGGAGACTTAGATGAGTTTAATGAAAGTGCCTTTGGATTTAATTTAAAATTAGAATCAAGAGCATTTTGTAATGTATGGCATGGAATCAAACTTGAATACACAAAATTAAGTGCAAAAGACTCAATAGTCGATCGTATTCATTATTTCAAGTCTTATTTTGGATTAGGATATAACGTTAAATATGTATTATGGGGTTCAGCCTGCAAAGGTTCGTTTATTCTACCCTATATTCAAGGAGGATTACAATTTAGCGGAATAGATGGAACTGATAAAAAATCTTTGCTTGGATTGGGAGGAAGAATAGGTGCAGGTGCTGCATTCCCATTTGTAGTCTATAATAGATGCTGCTCAGTTGATTTAGATGCTGATTTCAATGCCCCTAACGCTTTTCTTAGAGCCGAAGGCAGAGAAAATATTCAAATGATTAATGTTGGTCTCACTCTTTCGGTGGGGATATAATGAGAAAATTTACGATTATATTAATAGTTAATTTAATGATATTAATTGCATTAAGTTCTTGCTCAGACAAAGTAAGATATGACGATGCTATTAGAATCAAAAATGACAAAATATCGAAATATAACAAAATTCCAAATGAGGAAATAGAACGTGATGGGAAGACTTTAAGAGGCTCAATAGCTAAATTAGTCTTCGAAGGTGTCCCGATCACATGCGATTCTAATGCTCCTAAAGTTTTTAAAGGTTATGTGCTTTTCTTGGATAATTCGAGAGAAGATAAAGAATCAAACTACGAGATAATTCCAATTGAAGATATTGAATTGGTTGCTGATATTTATAATGCGCCAAAGAATAAGTATTCTAACTTGAATTTATTTGAAAATTTCAATAATCCAGCAGGAATGAGAGAAGTAAGAGAAATACCAGTAGATACAGTCGTTACAGATACATGCTGCCCATGCCGCTGCCGCAACTGGAGTTTGAGTGGTATGTTTGCTATGGATGTAGATGTAAATTGTCCTGATAGAAAATATTCATGGTATTTTTTGGAATTAAAACCAGGCTATGCGATGTTTAATGATTATAAGAGTGCAACTCAAAAAGAAGGTAAGTCGCAATGGGTTGGTGAGATTGCTGCCGGTATTAGATTTGGCTCTCAAAAACAATGGGGCTTTGGCTTGATGGCTTCCACCGGTGTAAATACTTATAATTCATTTACCGGAATTAGCATTAATAGGCCTGTAGTTATGTTTCATGGGCGCTGGCAGTCTCAAGATATTAAATGTTTCAAACCTGTGATTTATGCAGATTTTGGTATGCCAATCGACAAAATGTCTATTGCTCTTCCAAAATTCGATATTAGCAGCGGATGCGAAGATTGCAAAAAATATCTTAAAGATTTAAAAGCTTCCGGCAATCTACCTGAAGTAGATTTTACTTGGCCACTAACTTTTGGTTTCGGCGTTGGTGTCGATCTGCCAATTAATTCTTGGCTCGATTTGTCGGCTGATTTAGGCTGGCGCTCTCTTGCTTTTGGCGAAGAAGTTGCTGCTGCTGGATTTCAAAATGTTCCGTCGCAAAGACGTATTGATGTGTTTTTGTTTAGATTTGGAGTGACATTCTAATGAAAAATATTAATTTAAACAAGTTGGGATTAATCATTCTTATCTTTGGATTTGGATTGTTGGTCCAATCATGCGAAGATTGCGATTTGGTGACTACTACTTTTGAGTGCCGTGTGAGAGAAGCTACTGTGCCGGAATTTGATCCTAGATTGATTCTTATCGGAAATGATGTGACTATCGTTCCAACTTACAACAACCAGACTTTTAGATTTCCAGAAGATATTACTAGTTCGGGCACCCTGACTAATGATAATAGATATGAATCTGAAAAATTACAAGACCAATTTTTGGTTATTGAACAAACTGATTGGACTTATCCGGTAGATAACAAAGTATATAAAGTACAAATTGTAAACATGATACCTCCAAATGCTTATATGATTGGTGATATTATGGTTATTGATGTCGATACAGTTTCAAATTATGCTTTGTTGAGATTTAAAGGAGATGTAGCTCAGTTCCCTGAAAAATTCTTGTTCGAAGATGCATATAAATTCTGTAATGAATATTTACCAAATTATCGAACAAAATATAATGATGAAGAATATAGAACTATTGCAGGTCAAAGTAGTCAATACGGAATTAACTTGGTTTCTCCTGTTGCAGATACTTCGATCAATCATGTAAGAGTATTAGATGCAGATGGAAATGATGTAAGTTCTAGTATGACAAGTCAGGTTCCGCAAGAAATAATTGCGAATTTAAATGCCAAGATAAAATCAGTGGGGCATAGTGTTTATACGAAGATTGGTGATGTGTTCTATTATAGAGCAATAAATGGAAAAGAATTTGCTGTTATTGTTTCTAATATATTCAAAGGCACATTAGAACCAAAAATCAATAGAGTTACTTTAAGATTTTCGGAGCTTAAAGGCAAAGACACACAAGAATGTAAACCATAATTTGAGCAAAACTTTGAGGAATGATATGAAATTTAAATATTTAACTATTATTTTTATTCTTTCACTTCTGATTGTAAGTTCTTGCTCTGAAGGAAATAGAATTATACCAAAGGGAAGTGTTAAAGAAGTTAATACTGAAAAACATGAATTGGCGGCTAATCAAGTTCCGACATATTCAAAAAATGATAATCCTTGCGCAAATGAGTTTAATATCGATGCTAAAGCTGCCGATGTTCTCCCATCGTATGAATTTTTGAATCAGATGCTCGGTGCGAAAAATTCAAAAAATATTGATGCTTTAAGTTTTTTAAATAATCAATCCGGATTTTTTGCAGTTTCTCATCCTCCTGATTCCTCGTATTCAGTTAATAATAATATTCCTGTTTATGGATATGTTGGCGGCACTGATATTTTTCAATTTAATGTTAAAAATGATGATCTTCAGTTCTCCAATTTGGGCAAAGGAATAAATACTAATACTTGGGATTCGCACCCAAGTGCGGTAGAAAATAACAAAGGTGATGTATTATTGATTTGGAGTTCAGATAGAGCTGATAATTTTGGCGGATTTTCGGCTCCATTTCTTAAAGCTAAAAGTTTGAAAGAAACTGATACTGTCTATGGAAATTCTGATTTGTATTATGCTTTTAG
This sequence comes from uncultured Hyphomicrobiales bacterium, assembly GCA_964493035.1. Lineage (GTDB taxonomy): Bacteria > Bacteroidota > Ignavibacteria > Kapaibacteriales > UBA2268 > JAUQWR01. Next base: position 9,433 of record CAZBNQ010000070.1, read on the forward strand.
AATAAATGGTAAATGGACCGAGCCACACAATTTTGTATTGGCTGGCAATGATATAAACACTGGTGCAAATGAAGAAACACCACATATATATTGCTTATGCTATAATACTACATTGCTTTTTGCTTCAAATAGAAACAATTCAGATATGAATGACTTCGATATTTATTCAGTTGATTTAAGTATTGACTTCGACTCAAAAACAATTAAAGCAATAAATACTCCGGGACTTGTGGAAGCCAAATCTAAAGATGGAATAAACACCAACGCGAAAGAATTTTTCCCTTACGTACCAAAACCATTTGTTACAGATAGTAAAGCACCTCAGATGCTTTATTTTTCTTCAGATAGATTTTCGGCAAAGAAGAAAAATGATGGTAGTGATTATATTCAAAATTATGGTGGATTTGATCTCTATAGTTTTCCATTCGATAAAAGATGTAAACCACCACAGGCTAATCTGCATGTTGTGATTATTGATTCGACTTTGCATAAAGACAGTCCGAATCGTATAATCAGTAAGGGTCCATTTAAAATTGAACTGGTTGACGATAAAGGCAATATAGTTGAAACTGAAAATACAAATCCAGCCGATTTTGTATTAGATTTGAGTAGAAGATATAAAGTAAGAGGTTCAAGCCTTTACTATCAAATTGAATGTAATAATACAAATAAGACAATGAGCAATTATGCTTTTTCGATAATAAAAGAATTGAAACCATTGTTTAAAAAGCGTACCGAAAAAATACCTTACGATACAGTATTGAATGGAAAAGTAGAAATAGTTTATGATACTGTTTATAAAAAGGGTAGAATACCGGTAAGTGAAATTGGAAAACTTCAAACAAATGATGGTACTCTTCTCAAAGATATAAGCTTGAGCAACGATTCAATAAGTTTTACTAGTCTTAAAGTAGAATCCAGAAGGGAATATATTGCAGGCAAGCAAGTAACAAAATATAAAGAACTAGAGATAACAGACACTATAAGACAATTCGACACAATAGTAAATAAAAGCTATAACACATTAGCATGGTCGAAATTATCAAGACTTGGCAATTTCCCTAAAGAAGTATTTAATCATGATTTTGATATTTATGATACAATATATGTAGGTCCGGATTACTTTATTTATCCTCCATGCAAATGGGATTATGTGAGCCTTTGGGATGACGACAGGCGCAATGCACCATATTTTCAGACCGGTTTTTGGGAAGTCAATACTTTGAGCAATCTCGAAAGAGATATGGAAGAGTTAAAATCCAAAAAATATGATAATGCTTCGTTTATTGAACTTCAACCGGAAAATCAATACTTTGGTTATCGAAGATCAAATCTGACAGATCAACAAAGAGAATTGAGAAAAATAAAATGGGAAAATCGTATTGCAGCATATAGAAAATATGCAAAACAAGTTGATAAAAATTATCAGGAAATGGTGGATGAAATTTCCAATTCGA
>CAZBNQ010000071.1:0-10794 GCA_964493035.1 uncultured Hyphomicrobiales bacterium
GTCGTATCTTTAAGCATATAAGCAAAAGAATTAACTGAATTGATCAAAAGTAAAGCAAATAATATCAGCTTAAAAAATTTATTCATTATCCTTCATTTCAATTTTATTTGTGTTATATGCTTGATCTTGACTGATAGAAGCAATTCTATCAATCAAACTACCACGTGTTTTCTTTTCTTTTAATGAGAAATAATAACAACTCATTACTGCTATATATAGGAAGTTAATAAAGAATACTACCGAATTAATCAAAAGAATTTTTATCACATTTACCACAAGTGGCAGTTCACTAAGTTCATTGCTATACCGGTTTGTCAAAGTTGAAGTAACTTCAAACACAGCAAAAGGAATACTTATAAATTGGCTAATCGATGATGTAACAATTAGTAATATTAACATAATACCAACAGTAAACCACCAATAACCTTTTATTAAATCATTACTTTGCATAAATGTAAAAAGTTCAGTTTCCTCATCAAATGTTTTTATCTGCATATAAAGTGAGAAAGCAACAGCAACATAGATTCCAGGAATAATTAGTAATACAATTCCAACCATTAACATTATTCCATAAAAAATTGACAATATTAAATATGGAACAAATAATTGTCTCAAATTATCTTTAATAGTTGATAAATCTATAACTTTGTTGTTAAAATAGTAATTTTTTAGATATGCAAAAGATATTAGCACTCCAATAAAATTCAATATCATGTAAACAATATTTTCACCCAAAGTGTGATAGATTGGATTAGTATAATCATTTGTTTTGAGATAAATAAAGGCAAGATAAAACATGATTAGAATTATCATGAAAGGAAGAAACAATTTAAGATAAACACTCCAGAGAATTTTCCATTCTTGAGTCAATAGCTTAAATCCGGCGGTAAGTAATTCGCCGAAATCTCTTTCTTTGTTTAGTTCAATTTTGTTATTCAACTCTTCCATTTTCTTTTCTCCTCAAATAAAGTGGATAGAACAAAAAATATCCTAAAATAAGTGCTAGCGAAAATATTATAATAAAAATGCTAAGCCAAACTGGCATATATGTATATCTAGTGACAAATGATTCCAATATAGCAGCAAATATATAGAATGGAACTAATCCTACTGCAAGTTTTAGTGCTTTTTTAACTCCTATTATGAATGAATCCTTCCTAGAATAAGTACCGGGAAACATAAAGCTGGCTCCAACCATGAGTCCAGCTGCTCCGGATAATATCATAGAGCTTATTTCTATTGTTCCATGTATCCAAATTACACTCATAGCATGAGCTAAAACTTTTTTCTCATAAAACATATAGTGAAATGCTCCCAACATTACTCCATTCGAAAATATTATATAAGCCGAACCAATGGCAAAAAACAAACCATAAATAAAAGCAAAAAATGATACTCTAACATTGTTGAAAGTAATCATTAAAAACATATCCGAACCCATAGAGGATTTATATACAGCCATTGGATCGCCTGATTTTATGTTCTCTAATGTCATATTGACATAAGCATCGCCCATAATAAGTCTTACAAATGATTTATCATTTGCCGAAGACACTAAACTAATTGCTACTCCGATTATTAATATTATTGCTGATACCAGAATTTCTTTTCTCAAACTATATACAACATTAGGAATATCATATAACCATAATTTTTTTAGCCTCGAAGCATCTTCTTTTTTGCTTTTGAATAATTCTTGATGTATTTTTGCTGAAAATTGATTCAAATACGATTCGGTTTTTGTCTGAGGATAATATGTTCTTGAATACGACAAATCATTCAAAGTCTCTACATAGAGCTCTGCAAGTTCATCTGGTGAACTCTCCTTGTCTTCAAGGACTTTTTCGTAATTCAACCATTTGTCTCTATTCTTTTTAAGGAATGAAATTTCGCGCATTGTTTTCCTTAAGCATTTATTAATTAATAAATTTATAAATTTTTATCGAAAGAAAAAAATGGAAAATATCAACATTGTAACAAATCAAGATGTCATTATCAATTATAAACCTGCAGGAATTGGAGAAAGACTACTTGCAGCTTTTTTTGACTACTTGATCAAATTAGTTTTACTCATAGTCTTTATTTTTTTTCTCTATTGGATGATAGGTGAAGACAAAACCTTGACTTTAGTTATTTCAATTTTTTTCACTATTCTAATAATTGCTTATGACTTGATTCTTGAAACCATTTTTCATGGTCAGAGCTTTGGAAAAAAATTACGAAATATTAAAGTTGTAAAGATTGATGGATCAGAGCCATCTTTCTATTCATATTTTATTAGATGGTTGTTTTCATTAGTCGATGTTACTCTTTCTAGTGGTGCAGTTGCTATTATTAGTATTAGCGTTAGTAAAAATCATCAACGTATTGGTGATATAGCTGCAAAAACTACTGTTATTAAATTATCACAAACTGAATCTATTGATAGAACTATTTTTACTAAAGTATATCAAGATTACAACATTGTTTTTCCTGAAGTCAATAAATTAAATGATTCTGACTTATCGATTGTTAAAGAAGTATTAGAATTGAATTTTAAAATTGACAGTCCGGATAATATCGACGAAATCAATAAATTTACTTATGATAATTTAGCTAATAAAATGGGAATTGATCCTAATATGAATTATATTGACTTTTTTAGAACAATTTTAAAAGATTATAACAAATATATGGAAGATAAAATGTGGTAATACACTATTTTTCTTTGTGCTTCGAGTTAAAGTCTGATTTTTACAATTTGTAATAATCAGACTTTTTGGTTAAATTAAATTATGAAGAAAATTTATGAGGGAAAAATGAATAAATTTAAAAGACTATTTATTGTTTTAATTGGCTTAAGCCTTAGTGTATCTTTTTTATATTCTCAATCAAATGAAGAACTTATAAAAAAAATCGAAAATCATATTAAATATTTGGCATCCGACGAACTCGAAGGCAGATTCCCCGGTACTCCAGGCATCGAAAAAGCTGCCGATTATATTGCCAATTATTTCAAATCTATTGGAATCCAGCCAATCAATGGCTCCTATTTCCAAACTCTTAAAGTAGTTACCGGTACTAAACTTGGAACTAACAACAAATTTGAAGTTAACGTTTTAGTACCAAAACCCGGTATCCCAAAAGATATGTGGAAACCGTCTACAAAAAAATGGGATGCTCAGCAAATGTGGATTCCTATTAGTTTCAGCGAAAATGGCTCTGCCACTGGCGACCTTGCTTTTGTTGGCTATGGTATTTCTTCTGATAAGCTCCAATATGATGACTACAAAGATATTGATGTAAATAATAAAATTGTAATCATACTCACTGGCAGTCCTGATGGAGAAAACGAAGAAAAATCAAAATTTAATAATTACTTGTCTTTGAGATATAAAGCAAAAAATGCTCGTGACCATGGTGCTGCTGCTGTTATATTTGTTAAGTCTCAGGGTGATTCTGCTGATGTTCTTATGCAATTAAAATGGGAGCAGATGAATAAAAATTCCGGCGTAATTGCTATCCAAGCTAATCGTACTGCGCTCTCTAAATTATTTCCCAACGAATCACAACTAAATCCTGTTGAAAAAGAAATCAACAAAACTAAAAAGCCTAAAAGCTTTATAATTCCAAATACTTCTATCGCTCTGACAATCGATTTAGTTGATGATCAAAAAGAAACTAAAAATATTGTTGGTATATTAAAAGGAAAAAATCCTAAACTTAGCGAAGAATATATTGTTCTTGGAGCTCATTATGATCATCTCGGTTGGGGTCAGGTAGGATCTATTTATAGAGGCAAAACACCAATGGTGCATAATGGTGCTGACGATAATGCTTCAGGAGTTGCAGGTGTTATGGAACTTGCAGCAAAATTTGCTTCCAATCCTCCTGAACGCTCCATGGCATTCATACTTTTCACCGGCGAAGAATTAGGCTTATTGGGCTCTTCACATTATGTAGATTCACCTCTCATTCCAATGGAAAAAGTTGTGATGATGATGAATTTTGATATGATTGGAAGAATGAAAGATAATCAAGTTCAAATTTTTGGGTTTGGTTCTTCTCCTGATTTTACTGCTCCGGTAGATTCATTAGCCTTGATCGATTCTGTGAAAATTGTTAAGCTTGCCGATGGATTTGGTCCTAGCGATCACTCATCATTCTATAAAAAGAATATACCGGTAATGCATATATTTACAGGTGTTCATGCAGATTATCACTCACCAAAAGATGATTGGGACTTGATCAATTATCCTGGTGAAGCAAAAATTATTGATTTATTCGAAAAAATTGCTCGTCACTTTGCTAATAAAGAAGAAAAACCAAAATTCGAAAAAGTGAAAGAAGAAGCTAAAGATCAACAATCTACTCGTGGTGGCAATGGCGCTTGGTTTGGTATTGTTCCCAATTTCGAAGACAACCCTAAGGGTTGCAAAATATCCGGCACCAGCCCCGGAAGCCCTGCTCAAAAAGCCGGATTGCTCGAAAATGATATTATTACTACTATTAATGGAAAGCAAGTCAAAAATCTTCACGATTTTATGTATACTGTCAATGAATACAAACCGGGCGATGTTTTGGATGTAAAGCTTATTAGAAACGACAAGGAAATTGATGTCAAAGTTACACTTGCTAAGAGGAAAAAAGACTAATGGCTGAAAAAGCTAACATTGTTTTTATGGGTACGCCGGAATTTGCTGTTCCGGCTCTCGAAAAAGTTTATAATGAATTTGAGCTTAAAGCGGTTGTTACTATTCCAGACAAACCCAAAGGACGTGGACTCAAACTTCAAGCATCTGCTATTAAGCAAAAGGCACTTGAATATGGAGTACCAATCCTTCAACCCGAAAAATTAAAAGATGAAGAATTTATTAATCAATTAAAATCTTTAGATGCTGATATTTTTGTTGTTATAGCATTTAGAATTTTGCCAAAAGAAGTATATGAAATACCCAAAATTGCTTCTTTCAATATTCATGGCAGCCTTCTGCCCAAATTTAGAGGTGCTGCTCCGATTAATTGGGCAATTATTTCAGGTGAAAATATTTCAGGGCTTACTTCTTTCATACTTAAAGAAGGTGTCGATACCGGCAATATGCTACTGCAAAGAGCATACCCCATTCCTGAAGGATTTACTGCCGGAGACTTGCACGATGCTTTAATGCCTGTATCTGCAGATTTAACCATCGATACAATCAAACTATTATTAGAAGGCAATTTCAAGCCAATTCCACAAGACGAATCCCAAGCTTGCCCTGCTCCCAAATTATTTAGAGAAAATGCACAAATAGATTGGGGCAAATCTGCTACAAATGTTGCCAATTTTATTAATGGCTACTCTCCAATCCCAGGTGCTTGGACTATTTTTGAAGATAAAACTATGAAAATACTTAGAGCAAAGGCTAATCCTTGTTCATGTGGATGTCATCAATTCTCTCCTGGAGATTTCCAGATTAGTGATAAAGAGTTTGTTATCTATTGTGGATCGGGTTATATTTCCATTCTCGAATTGCAGCTCGAAGGCAAAAAAGCCGTCAAAATCAATGATTTTCTTAATGGTTATCGAGCTAACAAAACGGGGAAAATAAAATAAAAAAAAGCCGGACAAGCCGGCTTTATGATTATTTCAATTTCATTCCTGCTTCTAAAAGCTCATTTACTTTGCTCATAGACTCAGCTTCAGCATAAAATCTTATGAGCGGTTCAGTTCCTGAAGCTCTAATTAAAAGCCAACCATTCTCGACAAAGAACTTGTATCCATCTAATGTATTAGTACCAATAACATCAAATCTGCCAATTTTCTTAGGAGTTTTCTGTGCAGCAGCAAGAATAGTTTTCTTTTGCTGTTGAGTAACGTGAACATCACGACGATGGTAGCGATGAGGACCAAACTCTTCATCGAGTTCGTCACACAATTGCTTCAAAGTTTTTTTCTTCACAGCCATTGCTTCGAGGAGCAACATTGCATTGAATAAACCATCTCTTTCGGGAATATGCAAGCAAGTGCCAAGCCCACCTGATTCTTCGCCACCAATCAATACTTTTTCTTCGTTCATCAATTTTGCTGTATGTTTGAATCCGACAGGAGTTTCGCGCAAATCAATTTCTTTGGCTTTGCAGTAGGCATCAACCATCGAAGTCAAGGAAACAGTTTTTACAACAACGCCTTTTTTCTTTTTCACTTCATACAAATATTTGAGAAGAATCATAAAAATACGGTGAGAATCGACAAAGTTACCTTCCTCATCCATAGCGCCTACTCTATCAGCATCGCCATCGGTAGCAATACCAACATCATATTTGCCAGCTTTTACTTTTTTAGACAATACAGTAAGCATTTCGCCGATTGGTTCTGGATGATCAATTTCACCAAAAGAGGGATTGTATTCACCATGAATTTCATCAGCATCAGGCAAAAGCATTTTTATAGTATCAATGCCAGCACCATGCATAGGATCGTAAAGCACTTTAAAACCAGCAGCTTTTATAGCATCCATATCGATTTTCTTTTTGATATTGCGCACATAAGATTCTTTAGAATTAAAAATTCTAATCTTATTAGCTTCCATCAAAGCATCCATAGTTTTCAAAGAAAACTGCGGTGGTTTTTCTTCTAATTTTCTCAATTCTGCTTCTACTTTAGCAATTTGCTCAGGAGTAGCAGGACCGCCAAAATGAGCCTTCAATTTGTAGCCATTATAAAGAGGCGGATTGTGGCTTGCAGTAATAATCACACCAAGATCTGCACCCTTTTGTTTTGTATGGAATGATACTTGAGGTGTAGATGAGCAAGAATCAGTCAAATGAACGATAATACCTTGACTTGCAATCACTAAAGCTGCTTCTTCAGCAAATTCTTTCGATAAAAATCTTGTATCATAACCAATAACAACAGCAGGATTATTTTCCTTTGCAACTGTTTTTTTAATATATTTTGCAGTAGCCATTGCTACGAGTCGAACGTTATCGAAAGTAAAATCACGAGCAATTAAGCCGCGCCAGCCGTCTGTTCCAAATACTATCATAAAAATCTATTATTTGTTTTACAATTATAATGTTTTTGAAAAAACAGTATTACCTGCATAAATAGCGTCACTATCGAGCATTTCTTCAATACGCAATAATTGATTGTATTTTGCAACTCTATCGGTTCTGCTTGGTGCACCGGTCTTGATTTGGCCTGCATTTGTAGCTACAGCTATATCAGCAATAGTAACGTCTTCAGTTTCGCCCGAACGGTGTGAAATAACAGGATTGTAGCCAAATCTTTGTGCTAATTTTATTGCTTCTAATGTTTCGGTCAATGTACCGATTTGATTTACTTTAATCAATATTGAATTAGCAATTTTTTGTTTTATGCCACGAGCCAAAAATTCAGGATTTGTTACGAACAAATCGTCGCCAACTAATTGAACTTTATCGCCCAAAGCTTCAGTTAATTTTGCCCAACCATCCCAATCGTTTTGATCCAAGCCATCTTCGATTGAAATAATAGGATATTTATTGCATAAATCTACATACCAAGCAATCATTTCATCTGAAGTATAAAGATTGCCATTTGATTTGAACATCTTATATTTGCCATTTTCCCACATTTCGCTGGAAGCAACATCGATAGCAAGCTTCACATCTTCATTTGGTTTATAACCGGCAGCAACAATAGCTTCCAAAATCACATCAAAAGCTTCTTCGTTAGATTTCAAAGAAGGAGCAAATCCACCTTCGTCGCCAACTGCAGTATTATAGCCTTTGCCTTTTAATACTTTTTTCAAAGCATGGAAAATTTCTACGCCCATTCTCAAAGCTTCTTTGAAAGTAGGAGCGCCAACCGGCATAATCATAAATTCTTGAATATCAACATTGTTATCAGCATGCTTGCCACCATTGATAATATTCATCATAGGAGTAGGCAATACTTCTGCACGTTTACCGCCAAGATATTGATATAAAGGCTGACCATAAAACATAGCAGCAGCCTTAGCACATGCCAAAGAAACACCCAAAATTGCATTAGCACCCAATTTTGATTTGTTCGGTGTGCCATCAAGTTCGATCATCAAATTATCAATACGTTTTTGATCTGTAGCATCTAGTCCAACTAAAGTATCAGCAATAATTGTATTGACGTTATCGACAGCAGTCTGAACGCCTTTGCCCATGTAGCGAGATTTATTATCTTCGTCGCGCAATTCGCATGCTTCGTATTCACCAGTAGAAGCTCCTGATGGAACAGCAGCTCTACCAAAAGAACCATCTTCGAGAATTACGTCGCATTCCAAAGTAGGATTGCCGCGTGAATCAATTATTTCACGTGCTTGAATATCAAAAATTAAAGAATCCATTGTTTCCTCATTAATATTTATTTTAGAATTTAATTAACATTTGTATTGGAGTAAAAAACGGCAACTGAGTAAAATCTCAATTGCCGCTATAAAACTCTCAAGCAGTTTTATAAAAAACAAACACACAACCAAACATCTTTTCGATGTGTCGGGCATGTATTAATTTAAGTTTGTCTTCATTTAATGCTTGTTTCGACATTTTTATAACACAAATTATAAGTGTGCATTCAATCTATCAACAATTTGTTGCTTTGGTACAGCGCCGATAATTCTATCAACAGCTTCGCCACCTTTGAATATAACAATAGTCGGAATTGAACGAATGCCCAAATTCATTGCAGTTTCTTGATTATTATCAACATCTAATTTGCATATTTTTGCTTTGCCTTCATACTCGTTTGCCATTTCATCGATAAATGGGGCAATCATTCTGCATGGTCCGCACCATGTAGCCCAGAAATCTATCAGTACAGGTACATTTGAATTAATTACTTCTTGCTCAAACAATGCGTCTGTCAAATGAAGCGGATGTGCCATTTCTCTCTCCTATCTTCTAAAAATAAATTTACGGTTTTATAACATTAATAAAACGAAAAATATGAAATTTTAATTTAAGAAATTAGTTAATTATTAGAAAATTTTTTGTTCGTTTTTTCTTCCTAATTTTATACTTGTGAAAAAATATTTCAATAAAAATTTTGCTTAAACTAAAAATTAATAAAATTGAAATTTATTTGCTTCGTTTAACTTATTAAAATACATTATTCACAAACGAACATACAAGGGTCGTTATGGAAATTAAAGACGTTTTAGTGATTGGTGCCGGTACTATGGGCAATGGTATTGCTCATGTTCTTGGTATGCACGGCATTAATGTTGCACTTTATGATATCAACGAAGCTGCTATTAACAAAGGTTTGGCTACTATCGAAAAAAATCTTAACAGACAAGTTGCTAAAGGCACTATTTCGGATGATACTGCCAAAGAAACTTTATCCAAGATTTTGCCTGTTAGTTCTTTCGAAGATGCTAAATCTGTTCAGCTTGTTATCGAAGCTGCTACCGAAAATAAAGAACTTAAATTTAAAATCTTTAGAGAATTAGATTCTGTTATTAATTCTGATGCAATTTTTGCTTCAAATACTTCTACTATTTCCATCACAGAAATCGCTTCTCAAACTAAACGTCCGGAAAAAGTTATCGGAATGCATTTTATGAATCCGGTGCCTATGATGAAACTTGTCGAAATCATTCGAGGTTTGGCTTGTACAGATCAGGTGTTCGATTTAATAAAAGATTTGACTCTTAAATTAGAAAAAATCCCTGTCGTATCCAACGACTATCCCGGATTTATTGCTAATCGTATTCTTATGCCTTTTATTAATGAAGCAATTTTTGCTCTTATGGAAAGTGTCGGTTCGATTGAAGATATTGATAATACTGCAAAACTTGGTTTTGCTCACCCTATGGGACCACTTACTTTGGCGGATTTGATTGGCTTGGATACTGTTCTTGCAATCATTGAAGTACTGCATAAAGATTTAGGAGATCCGAGATATCGTCCGGCTCCCCTTCTTAAAAAAATGGTTGCTGCAGGTTTTCTTGGTAGAAAGTCAGGTAAAGGATTTTATGATTATTCTTCTGCAGAGCCTAAACCAATCAAGCTTATTTAATTCTTATTATAACGGAGGAAAAAATGACTGCAAGTAATTATGATTCGGACAATCCTCACGTTTTGGCTGCTTATGACGCCGAAACTAAAGGCAAATACCACGAAGCTATTACTCATTACAAAAAAGCTTTGGAAACCGAACCTAACTTAGGTATTGTTCACAAACATTTAGGCAATGTTTTTTATAGGCTTGGCGCTCTTAAAGATGCTATTGATCATCTCGAAAAGTCTGTTGCTCTTTTGCCTAATTTTCCTACTGCACACTATGACTTGGGCTTGGCTTATTATCGCGAAGCTAAATTTAGAATGGCTACTGCCGAACTACAAAAAGTTTTAGAACTCGATTCAGACTTTTTGCTCGCTCATTATTGGCTCGGTATTATTTTCTACCATAGAGGCAATTTAAATAAAGCTCGCGAACATTATATGCACGTTACAAAAATGAGTCCTGAGTTTACTATTGCATATTTCCATCTTGGTGTTACTTCACTTAGATTAGGTCTTTATCAAGAAGCTGCTGAATGCTTTTCGAAAGTTATTGAAATTAATCCTGAATCTGCTGCTACTCATGCTCTTCTTGGCGATGCTCTTATGAATTTAGAAAAACGCTATGAAGCTCGCCAATGCTACAAAAAAGCTTTGGAATTAGATCCGGACGACGTCAAAGCTAAAAATGGTATTGCTATGCTTGGCGATTTTAAGGATGTTACATTCTAAAATTCACTTTTTTATATATCAAGGGGGCAGATAAATTGTTTTTTCTGCCCCTTTATTTTTTAATTTTTTATATCATTTTGC
>CAZBNQ010000072.1:0-10466 GCA_964493035.1 uncultured Hyphomicrobiales bacterium
ATTTTCGAAACCTTTGATTTTTTATTTTATAAAAAAGTCAAAAATATTAAATAATATGTTGAAAATTAGTGGATTAATCCAATATTTAAACAAAAAAATTGTCAATAACAACATTAAAACAACCAATAAGAGAGGGAAAACCGTAGATGAGAAAATGGCGCATTGAAGATTCGGCTGAGTTGTATAACACAACAGGCTGGGGTGTAGATTATTTCAATATTAACGATTTAGGACATGCATGCGTAAATCCTAAGACAATCGGCAAAAGTGCTCCTGTAGATTTGAAAGAACTGATAGACGAATTGCAATTAAGAGATATATCGACGCCTGTTTTAATTAGGTTCCCTGATATTTTAGATAATCGAATTGAAACAATTTTTAATTGTTTTCAGCGCGCCACTGAAGAATACGAGTTTAAAGGTCAGAGCTTTATTATTTATCCTATTAAAGTAAATCAAATGAGACCGGTTGTTGAGGAAATTATCAGCCATGGTCGTAAGTTCAATATTGGTTTGGAAGCTGGTTCTAAACCTGAACTTCATGCTGTTTTGGCTACAATGACAGATCAGGACTCTTTGATTATTTGTAATGGCTATAAAGATCAAGACTTTATAGAATTGGCACTTTTAGCTCAAAAAATGGGTAAAGAAATTTTTCTAGTAGTTGAAAAATTAAATGAATTGAAGCAAATTATTACTATTTCCAAAAGATTAAAAATCAAACCAAATATTGGTATCAGAATTAAACTTGCAAGTTCGGGGAGTGGCAAGTGGGAAGATTCAGGTGGAGATAGAAGTAAATTTGGCCTTACTTCTTCTGAATTGCTCGAAGCGGTTGATTTAATCGAAAAAAATAAGCTTAAAGATAGCCTTAAACTGATTCATTTCCATCTTGGATCTCAGATTACTAAAATCAGAAAGATCAAAACTGCTCTTAGAGAAGCATCTCATTTCTATGTTCAATTAAAAAAATTGGGCATGAATGTAGAGTATGTTGATATTGGTGGTGGATTAGGTGTGGATTATGATGGTACTAGATCTTCGAGTGCAAGCAGTATCAACTACTCTATTCAAGAATATGTAAATGATGCAATATCTACCATTGTAGATTCTGCTGACAAAAATGAATTGCCTCACCCTAATATTGTTATTGAATCTGGTAGATCTCTCACTGCTCATCATTCAGTTTTAGTTTTTGATGTATTGGAAACTACTTCGCTCCCAACTTGGGATGAGGATGCTGAAATAGCTGAAGATGAACATGAATTGGTGCAAGAGTTATTCAATGTTTGGAACACTCTTAATACAACAAATATGGTTGAGCATTGGCATGATGCACAACAAATTAGGGAAGAATCGCTCGATTTGTTCAGTCTTGGTATGTTGGATTTGAAAGACAGAGCAAATATTGAAAGACTTTTTTGGTCGATAGCCAAAGAATCGCATCAAATGAGTTTGGAATTAAAGCATGCACCCGAAGAATTAAGACAGCTATCACGCATGCTTGCAGATAAATATTTCTGTAATTTCTCATTGTTTCAGTCATTGCCTGATTCTTGGGCAATTGATCAAATATTTCCAATCATGCCAATACATAGATTGAACGAAAGACCAGAGCGTATTGCTACTTTGCAGGATATTACATGTGATTCTGATGGAAAAATCGATCATTTTATTGCCACAAAGAACTATTCATATTTCTTGAATGTCCATGATTTTAAAGATACAGAACCATATTATATTGGCGTGTTTTTAGTTGGTGCTTACCAAGAAATATTAGGTGATTTGCATAATTTGTTTGGCGATACAAATGCTGTTCACGTATCTGTTGATGATGATGGCTATTATATCAAGCAAATGATAGATGGCGAAACAGTAGCTGATGTATTAGACTATGTTCAATACAATCCTAAGAAACTAGTACGAACAGTAGAATCATGGGTATCAGGCGCAGTAAAATCCGGAAAAATTACTGCAGAGGAAGGCAAGGAGTTCCTATCAAACTACAGATCCGGGTTGTATGGATATACATATTTGGAATAAACAATAATAAAATAAACAAGAAAAGCCGCTTTGAAAAGAGCGGCTTTTTTGCATTAGATATGAAAAAAGTCTAATTCTTAATGATTTCAATCAATCTTTCAGTTTCATCATCAAAATCAGCTTTGATTTTGACGGTGTAATTCGAAAATTTGACTATTCCGTTTGCATTTTCAGCCCATTCTACCAATTTGATAGCATCAGGGGAGAACAAGCAATCTTCGAATCCAATTTCATCAAGTTCATCTTTTGTCTTAATTCTATATAGATCAACATGATAGATAGTGAATTCCTGATTGTCAATCAAACCGGAATATTGGTTCATAATAGTAAAAGTGGGGCTAGTAACGATCTCGTCCACTTTAAAATGGCGGCAAATACCTTTAATAAATTCAGTTTTGCCGGCGCCTAAATCACCATAAAAAAGAACCACATCACCTTTAATCAGCATGGATGCAAATTTTTCACCCAGCTTTATGGTTTCTTCTTCATTATGTGTCGTAAATGTTTCTGTTTCCATATCCAAATATACGAATTAAAAACTTTATAGCAAACTAATTATCTTGTTTCGAGAGTTGCCACTGGGATTATCATTTCTTCTAATGATATACCGCCATGTTGGAAACTATCTCTATATTTATTGAGATATACATGGTAATCGGTAGGATAAACGAAATAATAATCTTCTTTGGCAATAATATTATTGACAGTAATGCCCTGCTTTGGCAGACGAAATACTGAAGGATCTGAAATTTGCATTGCATGGCGTTTGTCTGCCTTCACATTTTTCCCGAATTTGTATCTCAAATTTGTTGATGTATCTCTATCGCCAAGCACTTTCACTCCGCGCATACAACGAATAGAACCGTGATCGGTAGTTACGACTATTCTGATGTCTTTTAGTTCGGATAATGCTTTGAACATACCAAATAAACTAGAATGTTTGAACCACGAACGAGTGAGTGAACGATAGGCAGATTCATCAGGAGCAATTTCTTTCAATATTGCATAATCGCTTCGGGAGTGAGCTATCATATCGACGGCATTTATAACAATTGCAGTCAATTGATTTTGAGTATAAGACATGATTTCTCTTTCGATTTTTTTACCAAAATCAGTATCAAAAATCTTTACGAAACCAAGTTTATTTTTAATAGGTAATCTGCGACGTTCAATCCAAGTTTCTAATAATTCTTTTTCGTAAGCATTTTGCTTATGATCTTCAGTATTAGAATCAACATTCCACCATTGAGGGAAATATTTCTTAATATCTTCGGGAAAAAGGCCCGCAAATATTGAATTACGAGCATAAGGTGTCGCGGTTGGCAATATCGAGCAGTAATGATCCAATTTAAAAGAAAAATAAGGGCTTAGAAGCTCTTTCATAACAAGCCATTGATCTGAACGCATACAATCAACAACAAAGAAGAATGTTTGCTTTCCATCTTTTAGATGTGGAAGCAAGTAATTATCCATGAGCTGAGGCGACATTACTGGAACGTCATCATCTCTTTCGTTGTCAGGAGTATTTATCCAGTCTATATAATTGGATTCGACAAATTTAGAAAATTCTGTATTGCATTCTCTCCATTTATCTTGAAGGGTTTGTATAAGACCTTGGTCGCCATGCCTATCGAGTTCCATAGACCAATTTACAAGCTTAGAATAAATATCGCGCCAAGCAGCCCAATTGAGAGGCTCAAGCATAGTGCGAGATAATTGTGCGAATCCCATCAAATAATCTTGAGTAAATTTTTCTGACTCAATCCGAGCGCCTTCGATGAATTTTTTACAAGCAAGAAGAATTTGAGCTGGATTGACCGGCTTAGTAAGGTAGTCATCAATTTTTCTACCGATTGCATCTTCCATAACGCTTTCGGCTTCATTTTTTGTGACCATAACGATAGGTGTAGTTGGATCTACATCTTTAAGTTTCGGAAGAGTTTCTAATCCACTGATACCAATCATCATTTCGTCAAGAAAAATGAGATCGTAATGCTTTTGTTTGACTAATTCGATAGCATCTTCGCCGTTAGTAGCAGTTTGAACTTGAAAACCACGTTGCTCAAGTAGAATAATGTGTGGTTTTAATAATTCGATTTCATCATCAATCCAAAGAATGCAACCTTTGCTCTGGCTCATAATCGCCTCCAAATAGTAATTGGAAATTCTAAATTTAATGAGTTAAAAAAGCAATTCATTCTTTGTTTCCTTTAATGAAATTACAAAAATCATATTAAACGCTCAATAGCAAAAATTGTTATATCGTCATCATATTTGTTTGTACCGTGCCAATTTTCAAGGCAAGACATCAATTCAGCCAAAATTTCTTTCGTACATTTTTCGGGCGAAGTTCTGATTAAATCATTTAATGCATCAAATTTAAATTCTTTGCCTCTGCTTGATAAACAATCAGTAATACCATCACTATAGAAAAATGCTTTATCATTTTGGTTCAAGTCTATTTCATATTCAGAATATTCTTGGAAGTCGACTAAACCAATAGGAAAACTCGAAATTTCGGATAAATAAGAATAATCAGTTTTTGAAATAATAATTGGAGCCGGGTGTCCGGCTTGTGAAAACACAATTTTATTTGTTTGCAGATTGATTATTCCATAAATCATAGTAAAGTATTCAGAAGTGCCTTGGCTTGCAAATAAAGAATTTAATTTATTCAAAACAGCCTTTGGCGATCTTATCAAATATGTATTTGTTTCGTTGTGATAATCGAATAATGGGTTGTCGAATTTGCGTTCAGCACTTAACAATCTGCTAAGAGAAACAGATAGAAAAGCAGATGATATACCATGTCCGGCAACGTCGATTATATAGAATGCTACATGATTATTATCAATCTTAAAATAGTTGAAAGTATCGCCCGAAACAAACACACTTGGAACGAATGCAGCAGAAAATCTATAATTATCTATTTCAATATTAAAATTTGGAAGAAATGCCTGCTGAACTTTTGCGGCAGCTTCCAAGTCTTTTTTCAAATTATCATAAGATTCTTGCAGCTTTCTTTCTCTGTCCAATAATTTGAGATGAGTAGTAAGGCGAGCCAATAATTCAGCTTGCTGGAATGGTTTAGTAATATAATCTATACCACCAGATTCAAAACCTTTGACAATATCATTAGATGTATTTCTGGCTGTAAGGAAAATGATTGGAATATCAGCAAACTCCGGGTTCGATTTAAGTTCTTTGCAAACTTCGTATCCATCCATATCAGGCATATTCACATCGAGCAAGATCATATCAGGTTTTCTGATACCAATCAATTTTATAGCTTGAAATCCATTCATAGCAAAAGAAGTCTTAAAGCCAATATCTTTAAGAAATAAGCCAAGCATTTGCAGATTGAGATGAGTATCATCAACTACAAGGATTTCATAATTAGAAAAGTCTATATTGTTTATTGTTTCGATCATTTATAAAAAATAAGATGATAAGACTAAATGATAGTAAACCAAAAAATAAAACCGATTAAGGCATTTCAGGCATGCCATATTGAGTCCATTCTTCTTTAGACGGACCATAAACTCCGGGCACTTTAAGTCCGGCTTGGCGCATTAGCACAGTCATTTGAGCTCTATGGTGAATTTCATGAGCAAGCAAGCTAGTCATAACAGCATGGCGTTTCCAAATTTGGCCATAAAGATTTAGATCGTCATGGAGCATAGAATCGTTCCACTTAGATTTTATACCCTGAATTAGTTCATCAGCTGCTTTTTTGTAGGAATCAGCAATAACATTTGCAGATGCAGGTTGAGGCGCATCTTCTTTGACAGCATGAATTTCAAGACCGGTTTTGCCCATCATTTCGGGTATAGTAGTAACTATATGCCAAGCAATAAATCCAAGGGTTCTGCCTTGATCATAAACTTTTTGGTTTAAAGATTCATCGCTTAAAGCACTTAAGACCTTAAAAGTGCGTTCTGATTCGCCTTGAAGGTCAGTCAAAAATTCTTCAATAGTATGATACATTTTTTCCTCTACTCGTTAATATTTCTTAACTTATTAGCTTTTGTGCGAAGCTGATTTATTTCATTTTCAATTTTATCGACGTTAATACCATGAGTTTTATAAATATAAATAATTTTTTGATAAACATCAGCTGCAGCGAGGAAATCTTCTTTGTAAGGAATTGATTCATTCAAGAGGTCAGCAACTTCATTAACATAATTGTCATATTGAGATACTTCGTCGCGAATTGCTTTAGCTTTGTTTTGATTTTTTGAGGATACTTCATGATTAAGCTCATTCAAATCCTTTTGTATAGACTCAGAAATATCCTGAAGATCGGCAATACGAGCTAATTCGTCCTCAGTATATTTCATTTCGTTCTCTGTGCATGCACTAAAAATAAAAAGCAAACTGAATACAATAAAAATCGTTTTAAAAGTATTGTTCAATGTTTTTAACATTATTACTCCGGATTTGCAAGTAAGTTTTTTTGCAAAAATATAAAATCATGACGAAATTATTATTGTTTATATTTTTTTAAAGCCTTAATTTAGCTTTTTTTTATGGAATAACAGCCAATGAAACAAAAAATCATGTATGAATGCCAGCAATGTGGCAATCGATCGGCTAGATGGCTGGGCAAATGCCCAAACTGCGACTCATGGAACTCATATTCGGAAGTGGATATCAGCCATGAATCAAAAAAAATAAAAGTTTCTAAGGCTTACGAGAATAAAATTGTAAGATTATCTGATATCAGCCCTAATAAAAATTTTAGAATTCATACCGGAATAAGCGAATTAGATAGAGTATTGGGTGGAGGAATCATTCCCGGCTCGATAGTTTTGGTAGGTGGAGATCCCGGTATAGGTAAGTCCACTCTTATGTTGCAAATGTGTGCACACCTAAAAGAGAACCAGTCTTTATATGTTACAGGCGAAGAATCGCTCGAACAAATAAAATTTCGTTCACAAAGAATTGCTGATGTGCCCGATTCTTTGCTTTTAATGTCTGATACAAATGCTGAAACAATCGATAATGCAATTCGAAATTCTGATGCTTCGGTAATTGTTGTCGATTCTATTCAATCTGTATATTCTGATAGGATAGATGCAACCCCCGGGAGTATTACTCAAGTAAGAGAATGTACTTCATTATTTATGCAGACTGCCAAGCAAACTCATAAAGCCATATTTTTAATTGGGCATGTTACTAAAGAAGGTGTTATTGCCGGACCAAAAATTCTCGAACACTTGGTAGATACAGTTATTCAATTTGAAGGCGAAAAAACCTATTCTTATAGGATATTAAGAAGTCAAAAAAATCGATTTGGATCTACTAATGAGATTGGAATTTTTGAGATGAGCGAGTCCGGGCTTAGAGAAGTTTTAAATCCTTCGGAAGTATTTCTTGCCGGAAGAGACGAAGACGAAGCAGGTATAGCGATAATAGGCAGTATGGAAGGTTCGCGACCAATTCTATTAGAAGTGCAAGCTTTGGTATCGACTGCTAGCTATGGAATGCCTCAAAGATCCTCCAATGGATTTGATATGCGCCGACTTCAGATGATACTTGCTGTGCTTGAGAAAAGATTAGGCTTGCAATTCCGGCAAAATGATGTGTTTATTAATGTTGCTGGTGGAGTCTATTTAAATGATTCTTCTGCAGATCTTGGGATTGCTGCTGCATTAGTTAGTTCATATAAAGATATGCCTTTGCCTGCAAAGACTGTGTTTATTGGCGAAATTGGGCTTACCGGGGAGGTTAGGTCTGTATCATCGATAGAACAAAGATTATCTGAAGCTGAAAAATTAGGATTTAGCTCAGCAGTTATTCCGCAAGCAAGTGCTTCAAAATTATTGAAAAAATTTAAAATTGAAATTAATCCTGTGGATAGAATTTCCTTAGCATTAGCAAAATTGTTTTAATCAATATATTTGGGATTGTAAATTTTAAATTTCAAATTAACTCGAGTGAATATATCAACACTCGAGTTAATAGACCACTCAATTTTAAATATTTCGCACAAATTTTTGACAATAGCAAGTCCCATTCCACTGCCTTGTTGTTCTAAATAATTTCTGTTGAATTGCTGGAAAGAGTTTAATTCTTTAATTTGCTGGGCAGTCATACCATAGCCGTAATCAATAATGTCTAAAACAAAAAGATCATTATCTATTTTGGCACGAATTTCAACTGTAGATGATTCAGAAAATTTAAAAGAATTGTCTAAAATTTCATCGATAATAATAGAAAAAGAATACTCATCAATAAAAATATCCGTATTCAAAAGAAATAATACTAAATCATCTTTTCTATTGTATTTGGAAGCAATTACATCAGAAATGTTATGAATTAATAATGCTGGATTGTGTAGAATTTCTTTTCTCAAAGACTGAGTTTTTTCAATATCATTTTTAATTAATTCAGTTTCAACATATTTTAAGTATTTTGAGATAGTAGATTCAAGTCTTTTGCCACTATTATAAATATTTTCTAATAATTGCCGAGCTTCAAAGTCAGGGTGCTCTTTAAATTTATCCATTAATATTTCGGTGCTCGACAATACACCGCAGAGAGGAGTTTGCAATTCATGGGGAAGAGTAGTTGCGATATTCATGGTAACTTCATGAATTTTTTCGTCTACTTTATCTTTAATATTTTTAACTTTATTTAGTCTGATTTTAATAACATTCAGTAATTCATTTGGTTTGAAAGGTTTAGTGATGTAATCATCAGCACCTAAATTCATACCGGAACGAATATCACTTTTATCAACTTTTGCAGAAAGAAAAACGAAAGGAATATCAAAAGTCATAGGATTTTGCTTGAGAGATTCCAGAATAAAGTAGCCATTTTCATCAGGAAGATTAATATCGCAAATAATCAAATCGGGAAGCTTTTTTTCTGCTAATAAGATAGCATTAGCAGCATTATAAGCTGTAATTACTTGATAATTATCGTTTTCTAAGATTTCTTTAATATTTTCTAAAACGTTTGGCTCGTCATCGATAATTAAAATTTTCATTTTTCTTTGCAAATATGATAAATATTAATGATGCAATATAATTAAAAACATGAAGAGTTAATCTGAAAATGTGAGGGTAAAAGTCCAAATTTATGGTAGCAAAAGTAGGAATCCTAAACCCGAATAAATTTTTTAAGACGCCTCAAATCCAACATCTATTAAATTTCCACCCTCAAAGCTCACAAATTTGTTTCAAGGGTAGTTGATTTATTATCCTTATAACTATAAAGATACTTAATAGAAATTTCAGTAACTCCATATAATTAATGACTTAGTGTTTTAGTAAAATTTGGTAACAATAGAATTTTAATGATTTTGCAGGATTTTTGAGTTAATATGTTTTTTTTGTAGGAAAAATTTCGTGGTATAAATCAAGGTAAAGAAAGTAAATAATGTTGTATTTACTGTCTAAAATAAAAAAAACTCTAGGAGATTTTATTTTATTTTCGCGGTTTGCTAATTCTTGGGTAGAAGTCCATAATTCGAACTGACCAACTTCTGGCATTTGCTCACTTGGAATAAATTTTTTATTTAGAGTCTTTTTAATGAGGTCAAGCAAAGTTCGATTCTTTAAAGGATCAACAAAATGAACATGGGAATTGGTTCTATCAAATAAGTAAGCTAACTCATACTTGCTTATATCTGCAATTTTTTTAAAATAAGCAATAATATCTTTATTGTCAATATCTTTGTTGATAAAAGAAAACTTACATTCATCAGACAAATTAAGTAAACTATAGGATATAAAAACTTGTTTTATATCGTCAATATTAAACTTTTGTTTTCCTTCATTATCATCTAAAAATAAAGTAGGCTCAGGGATATTGTACGAATCGTTCATGCTACTTTTTTAGAAAATGTTGGTAAAAATCCTTCATGTTTTCATGAGCAATAACATCGTTGCAATACTCAAATAATTGCCTGTCTTTTCTAGCTTCAATCCAAGGTTTCTCGTTATGTGTTAAGAGAACAAGTTTTTCTTGAGATAAAACAGCGTATGCAGTCATAACATTAGCGAACAGTTTCTTTTGATTGTCATCTAATTCATTGAAAATACTATCAAATGACACACCTTCTGGACAGTCAATTTCTTCAGTTCTGGATTTATTAGAATAATTCTCATAAATCTTTCGATAAACAGGACCATTAACCCATGCTTCAGGAGTTTCTTCAAAAAGAGGATTATCAAAATAAACCAAATGCCATGCTTGAAGATAATACAATAATTTTTGTAGTTTTAAGTGAGAAATGAATAAACCTTCTCGATAACAGTAAAGTATTATTAATTGGGCAACCTTATCAATGCTTAAGATTTTCATACGCCCCTCATATTAATTACACGTTTTTTGATATTTAGCAAATATCAAATATCAAATTAACTTAATAGAAGTTTTCAACAAAGAAATATTTTCAAAAAAAGCACAAAAAAC
>CAZBNQ010000073.1:0-10390 GCA_964493035.1 uncultured Hyphomicrobiales bacterium
TCAGGGTTTGTATCTTGCTGATTTTATCAATCAGAAAATAAGCTTAGTGAAACCACAAATCTCCGATAAGCCTTATGTTTCGAATATTAAAATTCCCAAAAATCCGCATTTTCCTGATATTGATTGCGATTTTAATTTAGTTATAAATGATTTTTCTCCGGTTTCTAATCTTATAGAAAACTTTAATTTATTGTTTTCCGGAAGGATTGAAGGCAAATTAAGTTCAAATGCCAACGAAAGCTTTTTTGTTTTAGATACTGTCGATATCGACAATATTCAGTATAAATTAGGGCAGTTGAGATTGAAATCGGAAGCTATTAGCATGAGTGGAGTGATGAATATTCAATTGCAAGATTCTCTGCCTCAGTTTTCTTATGTCAAAGTAAACGTCGAATCTAAAGGTAATTTCAATATCAATGATATGCAATTGAATAAACCCGGTGGAACTTTGAATTTCGATGGCAATCAGTTAGATTTTAATGTGGAAAGTGGATTTAATAATATTTTTGATGTTGCCACAAATGGCAAGATGATATTAACTAAAGAAAATATTGATATAAATATTGATTCTTCGAGATTTGTATATAATAAGAAAATTGCTTGGGAAATTTCGACGCCTATATTGGCTTCGATTGGAAATCAGGGGATTATTATCAAACAATTCAGAATTGGTAGAATGGGTTCGGAAAGAATTGCTTTAGAAGGTGTTTTTGATGATAGAACTGCCAAAGGTATCAAATTAAACCTCTACGATTTTAAATTGAATGATATAGCTATGTTTGTTCCGGCAGCCAATGCAAAACAATTACTAAACTTAACCGGAAATTTGGATTCGTTGAGTATAAGTATTGATGGAAATCTTTCGATGCCTCTAATAAAAGGTGATTTGAAGATAAGTGATCTTGCTTGGGCAGGTAATAAAGTTGGGAATTTTTCTGCTGCTTTTAAGCATGAAAATGCAAATATTAGCTCCTTTGCTCAATTATATAATCCTAAACTAAGCAATAAAGATAAAATGCTTGATATATCAGTCAAATCGCTTCCAATTTATCTCGGGACCGATAGCGTGAAATCTAGAATTAATTCAGAAATTCCTTTGGATATTGTGATCAAAGGAAAAGAATTTCCTATTAAGTTGATATCTCCATTCGTACCAAATGTATCTGAATTGAATGGTGCTGCAGACTTAAATTTGGAGATTTCTGGTTTTGCTCCTGATAATTTTAAATATTCCGGTAATGTTAAAGTTAATAATGGATATTTTGTTCTTAACAATACTAATATACCTTATACAGTAGCCGGAGAAATTGGAATAGAAACCGGAAAAATCTCATTAAACAAAGTGAAATTGAAAAATTTGCCAAATCAATTGCCAGATGGATCTGCTGATATAACAGGTGAAATTAAGTTAGATAAATTCGAATTGAAAAATATTGATATTTCAATAAAATCAAACCGATTGCTTGTGATGAACGATGAAACAGCCGCTGCAATGCCAAATTTGTATGGTACTTTTATTATTGGCACAGAGGCTAGACCTTTAAGGTTTCATGGATCATTGACTGCTCCCGAACTCGATGGTGATGTTGTGGTTTGGAATGCTGAATTGAAAATGCCTAAATCTAATGTTAGACAATTTACTAAGACAACATTTAAATACGAAGTAAAAGGCAAAACAAAAAGGTATTATGTAACAACCAATACTGATTCAGTATTAGCAAGCCAGCAGCAGGCAAAGACTAATGGCGCTAATTTTGCGGATTTGATCAATTATGATTTAAATATCAAAATGAAGTCATTTTCTGTGATTATCGACCTTGGCAATTTGATGGAAGTATATGCTAAGGTTGGAAATAGAGATCAATCTCAGCCATTGAGATATGTCAAATATAGAAATGTGAATGCAGCAAAATTATATGGCGGCGAGCTTGAGTTGAAAGAAGGCTCTACACTTAAAGTATTCAGAATCATGAATACAAAAGGCAGTATTTCTTTCCCGACAGGCAAGATTGATAATCCTCAATTGAATATCGAAGCATCATACGACGGAAAATTTATTGAAGGAAATATAACAACAAATTATACTGTTAAAGTGTATGTCAGTGGTTTGAAAGAAAGACCTGAACTGAAACTTACATATTATCTTAATGGTATTGAGCAGGGCGGCGATGCAAAAAAAGTAGAAGAAGATGCATTCTATCTGCTTACTACCGGCAAGCCAAAAAGAGATCAAGGAATTGGTTCCAATTCAAATATTCTTGGCGAAGGACTTAATATGGGCATTTCACAAGTAGCCAGCAAGTCTCTTACTGAATTATTGCTGGGCACAGGTGTAATTCAAAGTGCCGACGTAACATTCAAAGGCGAAGGCATAGAGACAGCTCAAGTAAACCTTACGGGTTCTTTGTTTGGTGTTGCAAATTGGACAATTGGCGGAACGGTTGGAGACTTGTCTTCTAATAATGAAATTATCATTGACGTTCCAATTTCGGTTCAGTCCAAAGCATTCAATAATTTTATATTACAGCTTACAAAATCAACAAACTTGAACGTAAGTACTCAAATGCAAGACTCGAAAGATTTTGAAATCAAAATTAAATTTGGCGGGAGCTGGTAAGGAAATTTGATTTTAAAATGAAACAATTATATGATTTTATCGTTAACTGCATTTTAACATTTTTTTTAGTCAAACTTAATTTGTTTGGCTTTTTTGCAAAAAAAAACTATTTTTGATTTGATTTTCGATGTAAATAAAGATAAAAATTAGTCAAAACAATAAAATAATACGGAGATAAAATTGGACATCTTTGAAAAATGTTTCTCATTTACGAGAGCCGATGAAGTTAAGGCAGCCGGTTTATATCCATATTTTCATGCAATAGAAGAAAACGAAGGTCCGGTAGTTTTCATCGAAGGCAAGAAAATGGTGATGGCCGGTTCGAATAATTATTTAGGATTGACAGCCGATCCACGCGTTCGCGAAGCAGCGCATAAATCTATAGACAAATATGGAACTGGCTGCTCAGGTTCGAGATATTTGACAGGTACACTCGATTTGCATAATATTTTGGAAGAAAGATTAGCAAAGTTTTTGGGTGTCGAAGCTGTTCTTCTTTTTAGTACTGGTTATCAAACCGCATTAGGCGTTATTTCAACTTTAGTTCAAAAAGGCGAATATATAGTTTCTGATAAAGAAAACCATGCTTGTATCATGAATGGTGCAATGCTTGCTAAAGGTGGTTTCGCTGAATTTAAAAGATATAAACACAATGACATGGAAGACCTCGAAAAAGTACTTTCCAGCTTGCCTACAAATGTCGGCAAATTGATTGTTACTGATGGTGTCTTTTCTGTTTCTGGCGAAATAGTTAATCTTCCTGATTTAGTTGCTGTTGCTCATAAATATGGTGCAAGAGTGCTTGTTGATGATGCTCACTCAGTTGGCGTTATTGGCAAAGGTGGCCGTGGAACTCCTTCTTACTATAACTTGGTTAAAGAAACTGATTTAGTGATGGGTACTTTCTCCAAAACTTTTGCTTCTTTGGGCGGATTTGTTGGTGGTGCTGAACGTGTTATTAACTATTTGAAACATACTTCACCAGCAATTATTTTTAGTGCTAGCCCAACTCCTGCTTCTTGCGCAGCTACTTTGGCAGCTTTAGATATTTTGGAAGAAAAACCTGAATTAGTAGACAAACTTATTGCTAACGCTGATTACATGCGCAAAGGTTTTAAAGAACTTGGATTTAAAATTGTTGAATATCCAACTGCTATCGTTCCGGTTATTGTTGGCGAAGTTGAATTAGCATTCCTTTGCTGGCGTAAACTCTTCGATAAAGGTGTGTTTGTCAATGCATTTATTCCACCTGGAGTACCACCTAACATGAGTATGATGCGTACAAGCTATATGGCTACTCATGAAAAAGAACATCTTGATTTTATTCTTGATGCTTTTGCTGAAGTCGGGAAAGAGTTGGGACTTATTTAATTTATTCTCTTGATAAAGTAATAATTGGACTGAATCATTTTTTAGATTCAGTCCTTTTTCTTTCATATAAAGAAGCTGTAAAATCAGACATATTAATCCTTTTTCAAACAAATGATTAATTTATTTACACAAAAATATTATAAAGCAATAAAAAATCGTTATTTAACGTTTATTTAGAATAATATTTGATGAATTTTGTTTGGTTGTATAACTTACGGGGCATTTATGAAATCAATCATTTACGCATTTTTAATGATCGCAGTATCCTCATTAGCATTTTCGCAGACAGAAAAAGTAGCAGACGACTTTAAGATTAAAGCGGAATTGCAGATGAGATCGGAACTTGACGGACGCGACTTTTCCAACAAAACATACCCACTATCTTTCACAAGTCTAAGAACAAGAATCGGTGTTGAAAAGAAAATATCTAATATACTTTTGTTTGTCCAATTGCAAGATGCCAGATTATTTGGCGAAGCTGCAAATACTGCAGGCAATCTAAAAGCTACAGATTTGCATCAAGGCTATGGGCTTTTCAGCAATATGTTCGATTCTCCTTTATCATTGCAGATGGGACGCTTCGAGCTGAATTATAATACTGGAAGAATTATTTCATCGAGCCAATGGGGCTACACGGCACGTTCATTTGATGGTGCTAAGTTGAACCTCAAACTTGATAAGTTTTCTGTGGATTTTCTTGCTCTAACAAATACTAACTCTGTTGGATACTTAGGTCAGGCAATACCGGATACAAGCCAATATCCATTCCCATCAGTACCGGAAAAAGGTTATAATGTGTGGGGAGCTTGGAGTAAGATTGATTTGTTTGAAGGTTCTACATTAGATTTATTTGCACTTTATGAATCAAATAGAGCAAAGACTGCAAAGAAAAATCCAAGTTTAGCAAGATGGACTGCTGGGCTTAATTATGGATTAAAAGCCGGCGATTTTAGTTTATGGCTCGAAGGTGCTTATCAATTTGGTACTGCAGGCGATCAGACCTCAACTAAAGAAGCAAAAGATGTGGCTGCTTATTTGGCAGCTATCAATACAAGCTATAAAGTATCTGATTTTGTTATTGGATTGAATTTCGACGTTCTATCGGGTACTAGCTTGAGAGATCAAGCAGCAGGCAAAGAAACAAATAATTATGATGGTTCTTACATGGGCAAGCATACATTCTTTGGCTATATGGATTATTTCAGCAATCAAGCAAAAGGTACAAAAAGTTTAGGCGTTAATGATGCTTATCTTAGATTAGAATATAAACCAAAAGAAAGCAATTTTTCTGCTCAACTTGATGGACATTATTTTATGACTAACAAAGCTTATAATATTAATAACGAGAGCAAAACAGATTTAGGCATGGAATTCGATTTGTTGCTTAAATATCAGATGATGAAAGGAGTTACTTTCGAATTGGGTAACTGTTTGTTTATGCAAGGCGATGTAACAAAATCTATTTATGATATAAACAAAACTGACGGTGATAAATACGATCGTGAAGATATTGGGCATTGGTCATATTTAATGCTTAGAATGGCATTATAGAAATAAAAGTAGGGAAGAGTATAATTTTATATTATACTCTTCCATCTACTATCATACCTTTAGACATTTCAGAAGTTTTCAGCTTACCATTTCTAGTAAACAAAACGTGTTTTTCAATCAAATCAGAATTTTCGGGGAATAATTGCTTGAAAAAGGTTCTTTCCTTTTTTGTCAATAATTCTTTATTAGCCTGATTGATAGAATTTTTAGTATCGGATTGTTTGTCCGCATTAGTTTTAGCCACAACATTAGCATCTCTATTAATCTCAGTTTTAAGATTTTCGAGACCATTAGTATATGGATTTCTATAAGCATTGAGAACATTAATATTCATAAATCACCGAATAATGCAACATCATATTTCCAAAGAATTTCGAGCAATATTTTTGGCAGCATTCACCACTCCGGTATTAGCTTCGAAACCGCGTTGAGCAGTAATCATTTCAACCATTTCGGTTACAACATTTACGTTAGGATAATGCACATATCCTTGTTCGTCTGCGTCTGGATGAGAAGGTTCGTAAACAAGACGAGGAGGCGTATTGTCGGTAGCCGTACGAGCTTTGAGCACAGAATAATCTGGTGGATAAGTACCTTGACGAGCATTAGGAGCATGATTGGAATCAGATTTTTTTAGTTCAATCTGGTCGACCAGCTCATCCTCGAAAGGACTACCCGGAATAGCTCTAACGACAACTACTTCCCTTTGGTAGGGTTTGCCGTCCACCCCTTTAGTAGTATTAGCATTAGCAATGTTTTTAGCAACAGAGCTAAGTCTCATCCTTTGAACGCTCATTCCCTGACCGCTGATAGAGAACGAAGCAAATAAATTTTCAGGCATTTTACCGTCCTTGGCAAAATTATGGAAAATAACAGTAAATAGAATAAGTAAAAGTACTTATACTAAGTCATATTAGGATTGCCGGTAATGGCAGCCGTCATTCCTCTGAAATGCCGCCCCATTTGTTGAGATACAAATTGGAAACGGATCTGGTTTTGAGCCATTTCAGACATTTCTTTGTCGATATTGACATGAGTTTCGCCGGAAAAATATATTTCCGGTTCAGGCACAGGAGCATTATCGACTTCGCCTTCCACATCATCGGGAGCTTTCCCAATTGGAATATGCCTATCATCGGAGGCATTTCCTTTGAGTACTACCTCCTGATTTCGGAAAAATTCTTCAAATCTCACCATTTCCGGGCGGTAGTGCGGCGAATTTACATTCGCTATATTCTTTGATGTTGTTCGGAGTCTGGTCGAGTAAGCGTCCAAGGCTCGATTCATCAAAGGCACACGAGATTTAAACAAATGATTACGGAATTCCATTTCTTATCATTGTCTAAATTTGTACATAATCATTATTTGAAATATCAAGTAACAAATTAAGTGCCAAAATTTTGATCGATTTTTAGAATCAATACGCTAAATATTTGTACTTAAGAAAGATAAAGAAATATTTGAGTAGATATGCATTAAACTAAAGAATTGGAGTAATGAATGATAAAAAGCATAAAATTTTTAAAATCAATAGATTATCATGATGCAAATATGAAAAGAATCTTGGCTATTATTATATAGAAATATACTAATGAATTTTATTAGCCAGCAAAAAAATGGAGAAAATTTCGTAAATTTGCATCTGTTGAAAATAAAAATTAGGCATAAGCAAAAAAAGTTTTGCAAAATCAAAATTTTGCCGTAAATTTGTAATTCTAAGAAATTTGTATAATATTTTTGTCTGAAAAACAATGGCAAAACAACAAACATTCGGTGATAAACTTAAAAAGAAAAAAGGAGACGATAAGATCTCCGTTAAGGTTGTCAAAGCATATCGTAGCGAAATTGGCTCAACTCGTTTTCTCGAAAAATTCGTGAAAATCGACGACATGGCGCAAATTGATAAAGTAGATGTAAATAGATAAGGATATTTATGAAAAAGGGAATTCATCCATACTACCGCACTGTCGATGTAGTAATGACAGACGGTTCAGTTTTCAAGACTCGCTCATGTTATAAAAATGATAGAATGGTACTTGAAATTGATTCCAAGTCGCATCCTTTCTTTACCGGAAAGCAGGTGCTTGTAGATACAGCTGGACGCGTTGATCGTTTCAACAAACGTTTTGAAAAAGCTCAAGAAATTATGGAAGCTAGGAGGAAAAAATAATGCGTAACAATATTCATCCAATGCAAACTGGCAATACTTTCAAGCCAAATAAACGCTCCGGCAAGAAAAAACCAAATCCATTGAAAGATCTTAAGTCTATCGATTATCTCGATGCTAAGTTCTTGCTCCGCTTTACTAACGACCAAGGCAAAATTTTGCCACGTCGTATTACTGGAGTTACTGCTTTCCAACAAAGACAAATTGCAAGAGCTATCAAATTTGCTCGCCATTTGGCTTTGCTTCCTTTCGTTGCACAAGATATTGCATAAGAAAGATTTATCATAAAGCAAAAAAAAGCTGCTTTTTTAAGCAGCTTTTTTGTTTTTTTTATATTTCAAAGTTGTTGTCGCTGAATGCATCCAGAAAATAGTCTTTTTCTGATTCTTCAGGATAGAATCCTCTGATAATTGAATCAAATTTACTGAGTAATTCTTCCTCGCTTATTCCCTCTGTATATAAGAATTCGGCATTGTTCTTTTGTTGTCTGTATATCCATTGTGTTACAATCCTAAGTTCGTCAATATCTTCGATTGTATATGGTGAATTTGCAACTGAGCCATTAAAATATACATCATGAATTTGTTTGTAAAAATCTTTGCGTTTGGATTTAAAAGCAATATTATGATAGCTGATAAATTTACCTGATTTGATAAAATAAATATCAGTTGTTTTTGCTTTGTCTTCGCATGGTATCATCACCATTAGATTGTTGTTATTGACAGAAGTAGCAACATTTTGGTTGCGATGCAAGATTTTCCTTAATTCAGCAATCTGATTTCTAACTAAAGCAGCACTTTCGAAATTAAAATTGTCAGATAAATTTTGCATTTTGCTTTCTAATTGCTTTATTAATCCATCAGAATAAGCTCCCAAAAAATATCTTACTTTTTCGATTTCAGCAAGATAATCTTCTTTGCTTCCAAATTCACTGCAAGGAGCAATACATCTATCTATATGATAATAAAAGCAAGGCTTGGATTCGTTGCCTTTAATATCCTTTTCACATTTTCTAATTTTAAATTTTTTATCGATAGTTTCTAATATTTCATTTACTGTAATAATACTTCTAAATGGACCGAAATATTCTGAATCAGTATCATCGAGCTGGCGGGTGACTGTTATTATTGGGTACTCACTGCTATTATCAATTTTTATGAATGGATATCTGCGAAATCTTTTATCAACTGTATTAAATTCAGGCTTATGCTTTTTGATTTCTTTAGACTCAAGCAGTAGTGCTTCGAGCTCTGTATCGGTTGTGACCCAATGAATATCATAAATTTTCTTGACAAGATCAGATATCTTTTTTGAAGGCAGTTCTCCAAGTGAGAAATAACTTCTGACTCTATCTTTTAAAACTTTAGCTTTGCCGACATAAAGTACTTCATTTTTTTTGCCTAGGAAATAATATACACCCGGAGATTCAGGAAGTATTGAAAGCTTTTCGTCAACCCTTTTTAATGCTGCGGGTACAGGTTTGAAATTCTTTATTAATTTATTTTGAAATTGGAGAAGTTCCTCGAGAGTATCAACTCCATGCTCAGACTCGGCAAGATCGAAAAGCTCATTAAGAACGAAAGCAGTAGCTTCAGCATCTCCATAAGCTCTATGACGATTTTTAATTTTAATATCAAAATAATTAGCTAAAGAACCAACGTTTTTCTTAAGAGTTTTGGGCAATAGCCTTCTTGCAAGTTTTAAAGTGCATAGAAGAGGAAGTTCGCTTGGATTATAACCTTCTCTCAATAAGGAATTATAGACGAAAAGCCAATCGAAACGAACATTATGAGCAACAAAAATTGAATTGCCAGTGTAGAGACGCTTATAGACTTGTTCGAAAACTAATTCTGGTTCGGGAGCTTTAAAAGCCATTTCGTTGGTAATACCAGTCATATTGACAATAAATGGCGGAATGAACTGATGGGGATTGACCAAAGAATTATACGTCGATATAATCTCGGCATTCTGCATTGTAATGCAAGCTATATCAGTAATTCTATTGTTTTCCGGATGTGCACCTGTTGTTTCGACATCAACAACTACAAACGATGCGTCCCAAATCGAGCTCATAATATATAATAAAGTTTTGAAATCAAAATATTTCAAAATTAAGCAAAAAAATTGAAATTATTGTAATTACTTGTAAAATGAATAAATTTTTACTTAAATTGAAAAAAAATGAGACGCTTTTTATTTAAAAGTGTTATTGTAATTGATGCTTGTGTCATTAATAGAAAAAAATAATGAGAATATTAATTGTTTTATTTGCATTGTTTGTGTCGCAATTATTCCTATTTGCTCAGAAAACAATTGTAATTAATGAAGTATGCCCTTCAAATTCGGAAACATATCATGACGGAGAAATGATCTATTCAGATTGGATTGAGCTGCATAACAACACGAGCAATCCAATAAATTTGAAAAATTATAAGATTTATGATAATAATGATAGTAAAAATGCTTGGATATTTCCTGATACGACTATAAAATCAGGAGAAAAAGTCATAGTATTTGCTGATGATAAAAACACTGTTTCTTCTGATAAGTATTTGATAGCCGGCAATGGATATGGATGTTATTCAAATTTCAAATCGGATGGATTCAGATTTCAATATATAGAAATGAGTGGCAACTGCGAGATTGAAGCTCGTGCATGCTCTATGTTTAATTTTGATGCTAAC
>CAZBNQ010000074.1:0-10357 GCA_964493035.1 uncultured Hyphomicrobiales bacterium
GATAAATGTAGAACCTTTTCCTAATTCACTTTCAACAGAAATTTCACCATTCATAATATTGACTAATCTTTTTGTTATAGCCAGACCGAGGCCGGTTCCACCATACCTGCGAGTGGATTGTCCATGCACTTGACTAAATGATTCAAATATGCTTGATAAATAGTCTTCGGGTATACCAATGCCGGTATCGCTAACTTTAATTAAGAGATTAGTCTTGTTGAGGCAGTCTATTGCATCAGTGTCATTGTGAGTATATTCGTTTGCTACAGTAATTCTAATATGGCCTTTTTCAGTAAATTTTACTGCATTGCCGACAACATTAAACAAAACTTGACGGAAACGTACTTCATCAATAAATAGGTATTCAGGAAGATTTGCATCAAATTCAAGAATAATGTGAATTGATTTTTCTTCTGTTTTAATAGAGAAAATATTAAAGATCTCTTTAAATACCTGACGAATATCGAGAGGTGAATTTTGAAGCTCAAGCTTACCGGCTTCACTTTTTGATATATCAAGAATATCGTTGATTAAAGAGAGAAGAGTTCTACCGCTCGTCAATACAGTATTGATATGCTGCTTGAGCTTAGGATCTTCAATTTTATTAAGAAGAATTTCGCTAAATCCTAAAATCGAGTTCATAGGTGTTCTGATTTCATGGCTCATATTAGCAAGAAATTCGCTTTTTGCTTTATTTGCTTTTTCAGCTTGGTGGCGGGCGTCGATAAGTTCAGTTTCATATCTTTTACGCCCAATCGCACCGGCAACAATTTCCCCAATCAGTCTTAAAAGCGCAATGTATTCATAATCCCAAGTTCTTTGTTTTTTGACTGAGTCAAAACCTATGAACCCCAAAAGTGTATTGCTAAAGAAAATTGGAATAGCAAGCAAAGAAAGAATACTTTGGCTTTGAAGGATTTCTCTCTCGTCAATATATTCATCTGGAATTTCTGATACTATAGGGATATAAATGTAGTCTTTATCATTGAATTTATCAATCCATCTATGCGCAGTAGCGAAAGGAACCTCTTGCAGATATTCGATTTGTGGTTCTATTCCTTCGGCACACCATTCAAATGTATTGAACATAAGCTTGTTTGCATTGTCGAATTCAAATATATAAGTTCTATCTACTTTAGCATATTCGCCGAGTTTTTGAATACAGAAATTTATAGCGTTGTCGGTATTTTCTGTGTCTACTTGGATTAATTTAGAAGATAATTCGGTGATAAGAGCATATAATGAATTAAGCGAACGAAGTTTTTGTTCAATTTGCATTCTTTCGGTAATATTTCTAGCCAATCCTGTAGAGCCAATAACAATACCTTGAGAGTTTAAAACCGGAGATTTAACGGTTTCATACCAGTAGTCATTATTGTTTTCATGAACAATTTCTTCTACAAATCTTTGTTTTAATGTTTCCATCACTTCGTTGTCGTCAGTCACGTATTTAAGAGCAAGTTCTTGAGGCCAAATATCGAAATCAGTCTTGCCAATAATCTCGTTAATTTCTTTACCAGCAGCATTAGCGAAATAAGAATTGACAGAAACAAATCTACCTTCTTTATCTTTGAGCCAAGCCAAAAATGGAATATTTTCGAGAATAGCTTTCATATTGGCTTGTTCATTTTTGAGTTTTTCTTCGTAGATCAATCGATCGGTGATGTCGTTGAGTGTGCCGGAAGTACCGATAATATTATCTTCAGCATCTAAAGTTAGTCTGGCAAATACTTCAATCCACCTAAAGTCACCAAATTTAGTATTATATCTGACAACATGCCTGCAATAGGACTTTTCACGACGTATTAAAGGTAAGAACAACTCGTTATTTCTTTGTCTATCATCAATATGCACATAATCTAAGAAATTAGTGCCTAAAGATTCATCAATAGAAAAACCAGTAATTTCGGTCCAAGCAGGATTGAGGAAAGTCCAAAGACCTTCGGCATCAGTCTGAAAAATTACTTCTTTAACGTTGAGAACAACAGATTTATATTTTTCTTCGCTTGCCATCAAAGCAGTATGAGCCATTTTGATAGAAGTAAAATCCATAAAGGATGTTACTATATAAGAATTTTCATTATTAATTTTTAGAAGTTCAGCAGAAATCATTACATTTTTTTGATCACCATTTTTACAAATGATATCACAAGAGTAATTGGATACTTTGCCTTCAGATTCTAATAATTCAATGATTTTATTTCTCGAAGAAATTTGATAATGCAAGTTTGTATCGATAGTCGTACGATTCAATAATTCATCAGGGCTATATCCGGTGAGATTTAAGAATTCGCGATTGACGGCACGAATTTTTTTGTCATAATTAGAAAGAATCAGCTTAGGAATAGGGCTTCTGTGAAAGGCATCTTTATATAGTAAGTTTTCATCCGGAAATAGATTTGAAGGTTTGCAAACAATAATTATAGCAGGCTGGGAGTTCCATTCACCTTTGATAAGAGTAACCTTCGAGTCAAGATGAGAATTAAGCGAAGTTAAAGCATCCTTTTCAGTAAATCTTGAAAGTGGACTATTGATGAAATTATCAATAGAAAAAGAGCTGTCGTTGAAATTGATAAAATTGGAAATATGCTTGCCGATAAAATTGAAGTTAGTATAACTAATCATATTGAGCATAGCATAATTAGCAGTGAGAATAATACCATTAGTATCAATCATAAACGAACAATGCGAAATGGAGTTGAAGAATGAAAAAAATCCTTCAATCATTTTAGTTTCAGTGTTAATTTTACTATTTAATTCACTGTCTAAAAAAGCAATTTTCTCTTCGGCTTCCTTGAGCTTAATAGATAATTCTTCGTAGGAAAAATTACCAGAATTCATATTCCTGCCTTTAATATCGTTGCGAATCACAATTATGAAATGAAGAATTTTGTAGTTAATTATTTTAAAATTAATAAGATTAAATAAAGAATAATATTTAAGATTAAAAATTTCTGATAATTGCATATATTTGTTTTCGTATCATTTGAAATTTTTGGATTTAAGGAATTGAATGAATAGAACGTTAATTACATCCGCATTGCCGTATGCAAACGGTTATATACATTTAGGACATTGTGCCGGTGCATATTTGCCCGCAGATATGTATGCCAGATTTATGAGGCTTTCGGGCGAAGAAATTATTTATGTATGCGGTTCTGATGAGCATGGAGTTGCTATTAATATTTCTGCTGAAAAAGAAAATGCAACACCTAAAGATATTATTGATAAATATCACAGTGCCAATCATTCAGCGTTCCAAAAATTCGGGATGAGTTTTGATATTTATTCCCGTACTTCTCATGATAGCCATCATGATACTGCTAAAGAGTTTTTTGCCGATCTTTTGGCAAAAGGCTATTTGCTCGAAAAAGAAGAAGAACAGTTTTATGATAATAAAGCCGGTATGTTTTTGCCTGATAGATATGTCGAAGGTGAATGTCCAAACTGTTCTTATGATAAAGCTCGCGGCGATCAATGCGACAAATGCGGTGCTTATTATAATCAAATTGAACTTAAAAATCCTAAAAGTATTGTCAGTGGTGATACTCCAATTGTTAAAAAAACTACTCATTGGTACATGCAATTCAATAAATTCCAAGAGTTTTTGGAAAATTATATTGAAAGCCACAGCAAAGAGTGGAAAGATAACGTTGTGCAGCAAAGCAGAAGCTGGCTGAAACAGGGACTAACCGAAAGAGCAATCACTCGAGATCTTTCGTGGGGTGTCAAAATTGATAAAATTCCAGGTATAGATAAAGAAAAAGCCAAAGGCAAAGTGCTATATGTTTGGTTTGATGCTGTTCTTGGTTATATTTCAATGACAAAAGAATTGATGAACGAACTTGCAACAAATGGTTTAGCCAAAAAAGAAGATTGGAAAAAATGGTGGCAAGACGATAATACTAGATATATTGCTTTTATTGGCAAAGATAATATTGTGTTTCATACTTTGATATTCCCTGCTATGCTTCATGCAAAGGGTGGATATATACTCCCTGATAATGTTCCTGCTAATGAGTTTTTAAATCTTGAAGGTCAGAAATTCTCCAAGTCTAGAAATTGGAGCATTGATTTGAAAGACTTTTTAAAAGATTTTCCGGAATCGCATTTTATTGACGCTCTTAGATATGCTTTGGCAATGAGTTTTCCTGAAACTAAAGATGCTGATTTCACATGGAAAGACTTCCAAGCAAGAAATAATAATGAATTGGCTGCTATTTTTGGCAATTTTGTCAATAGAGCAATGCAGTTTATGTTTAAAAATTTCAATGGCAAAGTTCCTACATTAAGCGAAGCTTATAAGTTTTTGCCGGGAGATTGGAATAATCTGATTGATTATTTCGAATCTTCAGAAATAAAGGATTATGATGAATTGTTTGCATCAGTTTCTGAAAAATTAAAGAGAAATATGAATGAAAACGACTTCCTTGTGATTTGTTCATTATGGAAAGGAGTGAAGGAATCGGCTTCTGCATTCCGAAAATTCAGATTCCGCGATGCAGTTACAGAAATAATGAATGTAGCAAGAGCTGCAAATAAATATTTCAATGATGAAGCACCATGGAAAGCTATCAACGAAAATCCTGAACAATGCGCTAAATCGTTGTTTGTATGTGTTCAATTAGTGCATTCATTGTCGATATTATTTGCTCCAATAACTCCATTTGCAAGCAAACGTATTCAAATGTTGTTTGATATGCCGGTGCTTACTGGTGCAGTTGATTATAAAAACAAAGAAGCCAATAATTGGAATTTTGCTGCATATCCAACAATCGAAGAAGCTACCAAAGTAATGCAACCTTCGATTATTTTCAACAAAGTGGAAGATGATGTAATCAAAGCTCAAATTGAAAAATTAGGAAGTTTCGAAGAAGAAACAGCAAAACCCAAAGAAGAATATATTAGCTACGAAGATGTGATGAAAGTGAAATTGCGTACAGCAAAAGTAATTCATGCCGAAAAAGTAGCAAAATCTAAAAAATTATTGAAATTGCAATTAGATCTTGGAAAAGAGCAAAGACAAATTATTGCCGGAGTGGCAGAGCATTATGCTCCTGAACTACTGATTGGCAAGACAATAGTTGTTGTGGCTAATCTTCAACCGGCAAAACTTATGGGAGAAGAATCTCAAGGTATGATGTTGGCGGCTAGTACTGAAGATGGCAAATTATGTTTTGTAACACCCGAAAAACAAGATTTCCCTGCTGGTGCAGAAGTTAGATAAGAGGTATAAATGGATAATCAAAAACAAGAATTCGATGGAGCATATTTATTTGCAATCGTATTGAAGAACAAATGGTATATTTTAATATCAGTAATTGGTTCAATGATAATTTCAGGAATTATAGCCTTTAATATGCCAAATTGGTATTCTGCAACAGTTAATGCTGTGCCTCCTCAAACTGGCCAAGGTGGTGTAGAGTCTGCTATGGGTTCGATATCATCAACATTGAAGGATATCGGATTGGCAAAAGTTGGCGGGAAAGATGATGGTTATTCTTTTCAAGTTATTTTGCAAAGCCGTAGTGTGAGAGATAGTTTAATTAAAAAATTCAATATGGACAAAGTCTATAATATACCTCTCAGCAATCGTTCTGAATTATATGCTGCATTGGAAGAAAATATTGAAGCCGGAGTAGAGCGAGATGGTAACTACACAGTAACTGTTACTGATACAGACCCTACTAGAGCTGCTAAGATTGCAAATGAATTTATCAATATTATTAATAATTTCTATGTAGATGTATATCGTAGAGAACAAAAATTAAACAAAGAATATACCGAACAAAGATTAAATTCTGTGGATTCGGCTATCAAAGCTATTAGCGCCGAATTAAGTATTTATTCTGCCGATAAAATGGTGTTTTCGCCAACTGATCAGGCAAAAGTAGCAAGTGCTGGATTAGGAGATCTAAAAGCCCAGATTTATAAAAGCGAAATTGAATATGATTTGCTGAAAAAGAATTATGGAGAAGATGATCCTTCTACAAAATTAAAAAAAGATATTCTTCAGAGTGCTCGCAACAAATACAATGAAGCTTTGACCCAAAAAGGTTTTGTTGGTAATTTTACTATGAAAGAAGGTGCAGGCATTGGATTGAAATACATGCAATTATATTCTGAATTAGAAGCTTTGGCTAAAGTTAAAGGATATTTGTGGCCTCTATATGAAAAAGCAAAGATTGACGAAGCAAGAAATCTTCAAAGTTTGATTGTGTTAGATTATGCTCAAGTCCCCGATAAAAAAGTAAAACCTAAAAGATCATTGATTATTGCTGGTACCGGATTAGGTGCATTTATTCTTTCGATATTAGTTATTATAGGTTTATATAATTTTAAACAATTCAGAAATAGATATAAAAGAATTTTGCAAAGTAATGATCCAAAGTGAAAATAAAAATATTTTCAAAGAGATTTTTGAGTTAAGCTCAAAACTTCCTGTCTGGAGCTCAGTTTTTCTGGTATTAATAGGCGGTCTTTTGTCTTATATTGCCATTACATTAAATGCCGGAATTTATGTGTTGGGCGCTTTGGTGGGAGTTGCGGCTCTATTGTTTGCTATAAGTAATCCGATTTATTGGTTGATTTCTGTTTCATTATGTGGAATTGTTTTTTTTACGACCAGCGACAAAGGCGTTTCAGTTTTAGATACTTTAATCGCAGCTTATCTTTTAGGTGGGCTTAGTTTGTGGTTTGTGTATTCTATAGTCGTAAAGAAAATTAAATTAACAAGAAATTCTGCCGATTGGATTTTTTTGCTTTTCTATTTCGCGGCGCTTTTCAATGGTATTATTGCTTTTATGAATGATGTTGATATGCTCAATTGGATAAGAGAATATCTGCTTTTATGTTTGACTTTGTATTATTTTCCAATTAGACATCATTTCGAAGATAAAAACCATTTGGTAATGTTTTTGGTTTCAATTGGGATTGTTTATTTCTTTGTTGACTTATTTCAATTCTATAGTTATTATAAAATATCTACTCAAAAGCTTTTATATGCTTATGAATTAGGAAGAACTTTACGCACAAATCAATCTTTGATGACTGCTGCTTCGATTTCGGGTATAATTTTTTACTTCTATAGCAAAAAAAGATTACATAAAATTCTGATATTAATTTTTACAGCAACTAGTATCGTAGCTCTAATTACATCTTTTTCTCGTACATTCTGGATTATTTTAATAATTCAATCATTGTTTGTATTTGTTTATCTGAAATTTAGAAAAAGAATTGAATTTTTATTTATACTAATATTTATATCGTTTGCTGCTTTCGGCATGGGATATTTGTTCATGAAAGACAATACAAATATACTATTTTCTATTGTAGAAAAAAGATTTGTTTCAGCATCTGATGGCAAAAATGATGTTTCAGTCCAAGGTAGATTGTATGAATATGAAGCCGCATGGAAGCAAATAAAAACTAATCCATTAGGCGGGAATGGATTAGCAAAAACTAACAGGTTCTATGATCCAATCGTAAGAATTCTAACCTCATTTCAAATAAATCATAATGTCTATATTCATATAACATATAGGCTTGGATTTCCTCTGGCAATTTGCTATTTCTTCTTTTTACTGTATAATCTGGTCTTAGGTAGTTGGCTGATATTTAAAGTGAAAAACGCTTTTTATCGTTCTGTATTATTGGCTGCTGTATTGTCATTATTCTTAATGTTTGTGGGTGGCTTTACAACACCAATTATGGTTTTCCGTGACGGATTGTTTATAAATGCCTATTCTGCAGCTTTCATTGGATTAGTATATGCGCATTATAAAAAAGAAAAATTAACATTGCAAACTGACGAACAAGTATAAAATATTAAATTGGATTTTTTCTCCAAGCCGGGATAAGATCATTACTAGGAGTTTCAGCCCAAACCAATCCATCTTCTTCAAAAATAGAAAACTTGACTAAATGCTTAATTCCTTGATGTTTGTTAGTATTTTCGCCGGTTTCGAGTGTGTAAGTCCATCCATGAAGCGGGCAAGTTAGGGTTTTGTCTTTTTTATCAATAATGCCTTCATGGATTTTGTCGGCATGACGGTGAGGGCAGATATTATGAAAGCAATAAAGTTTCGATTCGAAACGGATTACTGCTATCTGCAAATCGTAGTCATCTTCGAAAATGAACTGATAACCTTTGCCTTCGACAATATCTTTTGATCTTGCAACGTTAGCATAGTTTATTCCTTCGATTTCTCGATACTCATACTGCTTTTCTTGTTCAAACATTTTAAATCTCGATTGTATTATTAATAACAAATTTATTGTTTACAAAATCCAAGCGACCGGCTTTTTTGAAAGCATCATGTTCGAAATAAAGAATTGCATTTTCCTCAAACGCTCTTGGAATAAGTTTTTTCCGTTCTTCGATGATTGTCAATGGAAAATTATCATAGCCCATCACAAAAGGAAAAGGGATGTGCGCAGAAGTAGGCATCAAATCTGCACAAAAATAAAGTATATCAGAATCAGATTCTATCCTAACTAATTGCATGGCTTTGGTGTGCCCATCAGAAAGAATAAGGCTTATGCCGGGAAAAAGTTCAAATTCACCTTCAATAATTTCTAATGAGTTGCTTTGAATCAATGGTTCCCAATTGTCTTTAATAAAAGAAGCTCTATCTTTTTCAGTTGGATTATTAGCCCAGAGAAGATGGTCTTTTTGGACATAATACTTGGCATTTGGAAAGCTGGGAATTATATCGTTTCCTGATTTGACAGTAGCACCGCCTGCATGATCAAAATGCAAATGAGTAAGAATAACGTCGCTTATATCATCAGGATTAATATTGTTCTTTTTTAGGGCATTGATTAGAGAAGATTCTTCTCTGTTTAAATTATAAATACCGGCAAATTTGTCGTCAAATTTATCGCCATTTCCGGTGTCGATGAGTATTTTTCTATCTCCGGTGTCAATAAATAAAGGACTTGCTGCTAAAGTAATTCTATTTAATTCATCACCCGGATGATATGCCTTAGCCCAAATAGCTTTTGGCACAACACCAAACATAGAGCCACCATCAAGCCCAAAATTGCATGTATCGATCGATTTGATTTCAAATTTGCCTAGTTTCATGTTTTTTATCCTACAAAAGTATATCCTGACTTGTCGACAGCTTCGGCAATAGCTTCTTTGCTGAAATTTCCGACAACGATTGCTTTGGATGATTCTAAATTAATATCTGCTTTTTCTACTCCATCCACTGCTTCGATTGCTTTCTTTACTCTGTTTGCACAATGCATGCAAGACATACCGTCTACTCTGAACTCTTGTTCCATATCATTCCTAAAAAATTACTAAACAATCATAAATTTAAAATAATTTTGTATTTTGAAGTTTAGTATTGATAAATATTGTTTTTTATTACTTTTTTTGATAAAAATAAATTGTATAATCTCTATGTATTTATAGTGTTTATTGTTTGTTTTTTGCTTCAATCCGAAAGTTTGAAAGCAAACAATTATGACTTAAGCGATTTGATTAAGATATATTTCAATATAGACTCAAAAGATGACAATAAATCATTTATAGAAGTAAGCTATGGCATGTCACTTCCGGAGTTTTCAGATAAAATATTTTCAGAATCAATATCCAGATCTTATGAATCAAAGATAGAATATGGATTTGTACGTAATAAAATTAATTATTTGAAAAGCAGGCTTAATTCAAAATCTTCTGAATCTATTTATCTATCAAATGTGTCTTCACATTTCAAGCCCGGACTATCGGATTTTAGAGGTTTTACTATAGACTCATGGATATTTGGATTTAAAGTGAAAAACGGTTTTTCGCTTGATTTGTCGAAACAATCAAAAATGTTTTTAAATCATTCGAGTGTTTTGCAATGGAATAGGATAGATTTTGAATCAAATTCCAAAAATGCACGAAACGACGAAATGATAGCGAAGTTCGACCAGAATTTTAAATTTGGAGCGGGTTTTTCGCCATCGATAGATATAGCGATCAACGAAAATTTTTCATTTGAATTTGCGTATCAGCACGATATTTATTATCCCGAATTTGATGGAGCAAAGTGGTTTGGCTCTTTTGTATTCGATAATTTAAGCCAGCAATGGGTTGAATTCTGCGAGCCAATTTTGATAAATAAAATAGATGAATATTATCCGGCAAGCAAGTTTATTTATAAGAATTTATTGTCATTTGCCACAAATGAATTTCGTCGAGAGCAAATGTTTTGGCCCTTAAAATCAAAATCATCTCTCAACTTCGACGTTTTTAGATTTGGAATTACATATACCTTTGATTAATTTGTCAATTGTGAATTGTGATTTCGATAAATTCATGAATAGAAATTGAATTAATGGTGTAAAATGAAGTATATTA
>CAZBNQ010000075.1:0-10313 GCA_964493035.1 uncultured Hyphomicrobiales bacterium
TGGCATAAAATTCAATAATTTTTGAAAAATAATCAAAGAAATAAAACACTAATAATCAAGGTGCTAAGCGGGGGCTAAATAATGAAAAGAGCCAAAATTAAAAAAAATAAAAAAAAAGTTTGGAATCAAGGAAAATATTCTTATTTTTGTATCGGTAATTATTTACCGATAATTATTTATCGATAACGTTATACTGAATGGTGGAAGATGATAGGCAAAAAGAACATAGCACCAATACCCGACCCAACGCTCCGTCGTCTGCCGCACTATTTGCACTTGCTGAATCACTTAAAAGAGCAAGGGATGAAAGAGGTATCGAGCACCATGATAGCCAATGAATTATCCCTGGATTCGACGCAAGTTAGGAAAGACATTCAGCATACTAAGATTGTCGGTAAACCCAAAACGGGCTTCGATGTTGAT
Source organism: uncultured Hyphomicrobiales bacterium (assembly GCA_964493035.1). Taxonomy (GTDB): domain Bacteria; phylum Bacteroidota; class Ignavibacteria; order Kapaibacteriales; family UBA2268; genus JAUQWR01. The sequence goes on from CAZBNQ010000075.1 coordinate 424, forward strand.
TCGCTTATCGAAGCAATAATTACCTGTCTTAACTGGAATAGATTCGAGAATGCCTTTTTGGTCGGAGCGGGAAGCCTTGGGACAGCCATGCTCGGTTATAAGCAATTCAAAGAATATGGCCTTAATATCGTGGCTGCTTTTGATACAGACAAAAGCAAGATTGGGACAAAAATTCACGACGTTGAGGTTCTCCATATCGAAAGAATGGCGGTTTTAGCTCAATTAATGAAAATCCATGTTGGTGTGCTGACCGTTCCGGCTAAAGTGGCGCAAGAATCTGTTGACTTAATGATTAAAGGCGGTATCGTCGCTATTTGGAACTTCGTACCCGCTAAATTGAAAGTTCCTAAACACGTTATCGTCGAAAATGCTCAATTCACCCAAAGCCTTGCTGTTTTAACACGCAAGCTCGCTGTTTATAAGCAAACAACCACTTAGAGTTTGCTTCTTTTTATTTTGCCTTGATTCTTACTAATAAATGATTATTGGAGTTTTGTTTTAATGAGTACGCTCAATGATGATTCGAATTTGGCGCTTAGAAAATTCGAAAAGGTTTGCGAAATTTTAAAGACTAACGACTATGATGAAAGCAAATTAATCCCTATACTTCAAGCTGTTCAGGAAGAATATAGATATCTTCCCGAAGATATTATGACTTTTATCGCTTCATCTCTGGATATCTCTCCTGCACGTGTCTATGGCGTCGCTACTTTCTTTGCTCACTTCGCCCTTGAGCCTAAAGGTAAGCATATTATTAAAGTATGCGATGGCACTGCTTGCCATGTCAAACAATCCGTGCCGATTATCGAAGCTATTCAGCTTAAACTCGGACTTAACGACAAAAAACATACTACCGAAGATATGCTCTTCACTCTCGAGACTGTCTCTTGCCTCGGCGCTTGCGGATTGGCTCCTGTTGTCGTTATTAATGATGATGTTTACTCGCAAATGACTCCTAAACGCACTGTCGAAGTGTTAGAGTCTATTATCAATCAGGAGGATGATAATGAAAAAGTCGCTTAATGATCTCCTCCAGATTAAAGAAAAATATTTGAAATCCAGCTCTTCGATCAAACGTAGAGTTGTTGTTTGTGCCGGTACCGGTTGCGTTGCTAATGGCTCTCGCAAAGTCTACGACGAATTAGTTCGCCGTATCGTTGAAGCCGGTTTGGAATGTGTTGTTGATATCGATTTTAAAGATCACTCAGATAATTCTGTTCACCTTTCCGAAAGTGGATGCCAAGGCTTCTGCCAAATGGGTCCTCTCGTTAGTATCGAACCCGATGATATCCATTATGTCAAGGTTCGTGAAGAAGACGTGATCGAAATTGTGGACCATACTCTTTGCCTTAATAAAGTTGTTGATAAACTCTTATATGTAGATCCTAATACTAACGAAAAATGCAAAGGCTCTAAAGACATTGTCTTTTATAACCGCCAAAGACGTACTGTATTAGATAAATGTGGCAAATTGAACCCAGGCGATATTAATGAATATATTGCCAACGATGGCTACCAAGCCGCTTATAAAGCTATTGTCGAAATGACTGATAAAGATATCTGCGAAGAAATCCTTTTTTCTGGGCTTAGAGGTCGCGGTGGAGGTGGTTTCCCTACTGGCAAAAAATGGGAATTTACTCGCGTTGAGCCGGGACCTAAGAAATTTGTGATATGCAATGGCGACGAAGGCGATCCTGGCGCTTTTATGGATAGATCTGTTATGGAAGGCAATCCTCATTCTGTTATCGAAGGTATGATGATTGCTGCTAAAGCTATTGGTGCAGACGAAGGCTATGTCTATGTCCGCACTGAATATCCTTTTGCTGTCCGCAGATTGCGCCAAGCTGTTAAAAATGCCGAAGAAATGGGTTTACTTGGTAATAATATATTCGGATCTAATTTTAATTTTAAAATACATGTAATGGAAGGTGCCGGTGCATTTGTTTGCGGCGAAGAAACTGCTTTGATTGCTTCTATCGAAGGCAAACGTGGTATGCCCAGCCCAAAACCTCCTTTCCCCGCTCAATCCGGCTTGTTCGGAAAACCGACCGTTATTAATAACGTCGAAACTTTAGCATCTGTACCCCTAATCATTCTAAATGGTGCAAAAAGTTATAGAGAAGTCGGCACTCCTAATTCTCCGGGCACTAAAACTTTTGCTCTCACTGGTCATGTTGCTAATACTGGACTCATTGAAGTTCCTTTTGGCACTACTCTTAGAGAAATCGTTTTTAATATCGGTGGAGGAGTCACTTTAGAAGACGGTACGATTTCACGTGATGGACTGAAAGCTGTGCAAATTGGCGGTCCTTCTGGCGGTTGCCTTACCAAAGAACACCTTGATATGCCTTTAGACTTCGATTCTTTGATTAGCATTGGAGCTATGGTTGGTTCTGGTGGTTTGGTTGTTATGAACAAAGAAACTTGTATGGTTCAAATTGCTAAATTCTTTATGCAATTCACCCAAAATGAATCATGCGGTAAATGCGTTCTATGCCGTGAAGGTACTAAACAAATGCTTGCATTGCTCGATGATATTACCGAAGGAAGAGCTACGGTAGAAACTCTCGATTTATTAGAAAAACTGGCAAGAGCCGTCCAAAAAGGTTCCTTATGCGGTTTAGGCAAGACAGCTCCTAATCCGGTACTTTCCACTCTTGTACAATTCCGCGAAGAATATGACGCTCACGTTATTCAGAAAAAATGCCCGGCTAAAAAATGTAAGGCATTATTATCGCCTCAAATTATAGCTGAAAAATGTAAAGGTTGCGGCTTGTGTATCAAAGCCTGCCCTGTCAATGCAATTACCGGCGCTAAGAAAGAAGTCCACGTTATTAAAGAAGAAATTTGTATCAAATGTGGCGCTTGTATGGATTCTTGTAGATTAAATGCTATTATTGGAGTGTAATGATGAATTCGATGATTATTGATGGTAAGCAAGTCGGCTTTAATGGCGAGCGCAATCTTTTGGAAGTTATTCGTAAGACTAATATTGATATTCCTACTTTCTGCTATCATTCTGAACTTAGCGTTTATGGCGCTTGCCGCCTTTGCTTAGTCGAAGTCGAAGGTAGAGGTTTAGTTGCTTCTTGCTCTATTAAACCCGAAAAAAATCTTAAAGTTAAAACTAATACCGAACAATTGAGAGAAATTCGCAAAATTACTATCGAATTGCTTCTCTCTAGCTATAACCACGACTGCCCTACTTGTGCTAAAAACAATGCTTGCAAATTGCAAGAATTGGCTCATAGATTGGGTGTTACCGATATTAGATTTAAACGTACTGAAAATAAATTACCTTTAGATAATAGCTCTTATGCTGTTACTCGCGACCCAAATAAATGTATTTTATGTGGCGATTGCGTTAGAGCTTGCGAAGAAATTCAAGGTATTGGCGCTATCGATTTCGCTTTCCGTGGCGCTAATTCTTCTGTTACTCCTGCTTTTGGCAAAGGTCTTGCCAAAGTTGATTGCATCGATTGCGGCCAATGTGCTAGAGTTTGCCCTACTGGCGCTCTTGTGCCTCGTAGCGAAATTGATGCTGTTTGGAAAGCTATCGAAGATCCTAACAAAACTGTTGTTGCTCAAATTGCTCCTGCTGTTAGAATTTCTATCGGCGAACTCTTTGGTCAAAAACCAGGCACTGTACTTACTGGTCAGGTTGTTGCTGCCCTCAAAGCAATTGGTTTTGACAAAGTTTACGACACTTCTTATACTGCAGATCTTACTATTGTAGAAGAAGCTAACGAATTTTTGACAAGAAAAGCTGATGGCGGCACTCTTCCATTGTTCACTTCTTGCTGCCCAGGCTGGGTCAAATATGCTGAACAATTCTTCCCAGAACTATTGGGCAATCTTTCTACATGCAAATCACCACAACAAATGTTTGGTGCTATTGCCAAAGAAGAACTTCCCAAAATGTTTAAAAAAGATAAAAAAGATGTAGTAGTTGTTGCAATCATGCCTTGTACTGCCAAAAAAGTAGAAGCTCGCCGTCCGGAATTTTCCGAAAATGGAATCCCGGAAGTCGATTATGTGATTACTACCCAAGAATTAGGAGCAATGATAAAACAAGCTGGTGTTAAATTTAACAGCTTATCTCCAGAAGCATTAGATCTTCCTTTCGGATTTAAAACTGGTGCAGGTATTATTTTTGGTAATTCAGGCGGCGTTACTGAAGCTGCTTTGAGATATATTTATGAAAAAGTTAATAATGTTACTTTAGACTCAGTTGATTTTCATGAAGTAAGAGGCGAAGATGGTTTGCGCGAAGCATCCATTAATATTGCAGACGAAGAAGTCAAAATCGCTGTTGTCCATGGCTTGAAAAATGCCAAAAAAGTTATTAATGATATCAAAAACGGAGACAAAGAATATCACTTTGTCGAAGTTATGGCTTGCCCGGGAGGTTGTATCGGCGGTGCCGGCCAGCCTGTTTATTACGACGAAGACGTTAGAAAAGAAAGAACTAAAGGTCTTTATGATGCTGATAAAATGGTTCAATTGCACAAACCGCAAGAAAATCCATATATCACAGAGTTGTATAGAAGCTGTTTAGGCGAAATTGGCGGCGAAAAAGCGCACCACTTGTTACACACACACTATCACAATCGCAAACGTATTAAAGAAGGTGGAATGGCTCTATTCAATAGCGAAAATTCCAAACTCGAAATCAGCGTTTGTGTCGGAACCAATTGTTTCATCAAAGGTTCTCAAGATATTTTAAGAAAACTTATCAGACATATCGAAGAGCGTGGATTGAAAGATTCTATTGATGTAAGAGCTAACTTCTGCATGGAGCAATGCGATCAAGGTCCTTCGGTTACTATTGGCGATAAAATTATCAAACATTGCACTTTTGATAAAGCTGTAGAAGTGCTCGACGAAATGACTGAAAGTATTACTAAATAATTCTTTGACATAGATTGTATTTTTTATCCGACGCGGGGCTATGCCTCGCGTTTGGTGTTTTTATACATTTTTAATTAATTCTTTTTTAATTTTTGTAAATCATTTGCGAGTTGTTTATTTTGAATTAAATTGAGATTTATACAATAATCGGAGCACTTATTTCTCTCTATAATGATAAGATGTCCGATTTTAATTTTTCTTTATTTAATCATTTTAATTGGACTCGTTTATATATTATTGGAATAATTCTTAAGGTACCGATATGCAAATATCCGGAATAAGATTTGGTTCGAGATTAATGGACTTAGTTGACTTTCCAAGAGCTAAATTCTTGATGGGATCAGCTACAAAAGACGAAATTCAAGCTATGCTTGACCAAAGCGGCAAACTTGTTGTCAAACCACTTTTCTATGGTGGTGTTGGCAAAAAAGGCAAAGCCGGTCTTATTAAAATTGTTGATAATGTGCATGATGCTCTTCTTGCAAAAGAAGAACTATATTTTGCCGAAATTCCTTATGGTAACAAAGTAATCAAAGCCGATGGAGTAAACTATGAAGAGTTTATACCTTCGGATTTGGAAGTTTATTTTTCTATTTCTGATTCGACTATCGATAGAAAAGTGAATTTCACTATTACTCCTTTTGGAGGTGTCGATATCGAAGCTCTCCCTACTGATAAAAAAGTAAGTGTTTGGATTGATCCTTTGATTGGTATCAAATCCTTCGATATTACAAATGCTCTTAATGATACTGGATGCCCAGAGCAGTTTATTTCTCCTTTAGTTCAATACTTGCCCCGCCTTTGGGATTTGTATGACAACTTTGGGGTTACTACTCTTGAATTAAATCCTATTAGATTGAAAAAACAAGGCAACTCCTATATTCCTGTTGCTTGCGATATCAAAGCTGCTTTCGATGTCGATAATCCTACTTGGAAAAGAATTGGACTCCCACCTTCAGTTTTCCAAACTGATGTAAGTCCTTTCGAAGCTGAAATCAACAAATTGAGAACTTACCAAGGTCAGAGCGACGTAGTAGAAGTTAATCCAAATGGCTCTATCATTCCTTTTATGTTTGGTGGCGGTGCAAATTCTGCTGCAACTGAAACATTGGGCGCTAAAGCTATTTTTGCTTCAGATTTTGGCGGCAATCCTCCTTACGAAAAAATGTATGAAATTAGCCGAATTGTTTTCGAACATTGGCTCGATCAAGCTAATGTGCTCCTGCTTATTGGTGGTAAAGCCAATAATACTGATATTTACGTTACATTTAAAGGCATTTTTGATGCTTTGAGAGATCATATTGCCAAACATGGCAAAAAAGATATCTATACCGTTATTGGTAGAGGCGGTCCTAACCTTATTCAAGGTATGTTTCACGCTAAAGATATTCTTGATACTCTCAACTTGCCCTACAAAATGTTTGGTTACGACACAAGCATGATTCAAGTTCTTGAATTTGCTAAAAAAATTGACGATTGGTGGGCTAAATCCGGCTCTGCCGAATATAAAAAATTAAATGCCAAATCGTAATGTAAAAAATTAACAGGATAAAAAAAATGAAGCATATAAATACTAAACCTTTCCCATATTATGTTGGCGTTTTTTCGCTCGAGGAAATGGTTAATAAAGATTCTAAAGTATGCGTTATTAATATTTTAGGCAGCGAAAGCCGTAAAGTTACACCTGTATCTCATACTTACAGTAATGGCAATGTTGTAGCTGGTGTGCAATATGGACGTCGTGGTACTCTAGAAACTTCTAATGGGGATATTCCAATTTTTCGAAGCATACGTGATGTTATGAATCATGGTATTTTCTTCGATATAGGTGTTATTTATCTTCCTCCTGCTGCTGTGGCTCAAGCTGTTGCAGAATTGGTTACTTTCAATCCTAATCTTAAAAGAATTGTAATTGTTACCGAAAAGCTAGCCTCACGCGACTCAATGTATATTCGTTTTATCTGCCAAGAAGCTGGTGTCGACGTTGTTGGCGCAAATTGCCTCGGTGTAGCTAATGTTTGGGATCATGTTAGAGTTGGCGGCGCTCTCGGCGGCGACAATCCCGAAGAAACTCTCAAACCCGGCTCAGTTGCCATTCATTCTAATTCTGGTAACTTCACTACTACTATTTCTGAATACCTCCGCACCGGTGGATTTGGTATTTCTACTGCGGTTAGCTCTGGCAAAGACGTTTATATTCATTTTGCACTTCCTGAATTTTTATTTGCTGCGCAAAATGATCCTCGCACCAAAGCTGTTGCTCTTTATGTAGAACCAGGAGGTTACTACGAAAAAGTTGCTCTAGATTATATTAAGGAACGTCTTTTCGGTTTCAACAAACCTATCGTTGTGTGTGTTACCGGAAGATGGAAGAAAAATCTTACTCGTGCTTGCGGTCATGCTGGAGCTCTTGCCGGTAGCGGCGACGATGCTGAAGCTAAAGAAAAATGGTTTGATGATTATTTCGGAGTAGGTGTTTTCGATCCTAATAATCCGCTTGTTAGTAAGCTTGGTGTGAGAATTTCTTCTATTCAAGATTTTCCAAAAGCTATGGCTGCAGTTTATGCTAAAATTGATGAAACACCGGATTTTGAATCTTCAGGCGATTTGTCTTTGAAATTATGGATTTCTGATAATAGAATTAAATTGCCTAAAGAACTTGATCTTCCTGTCGTTAAAGCAATGGACCCATACGACAAGCAAATTCTTGAAATAAATAAAAATATTGGGGCTAAATATCTTCGCCAAAATATGATGGATAAGTCTGGCGCTTCCAGAATGGATAGTCATACTCAAGTTACAGAACTACATGGAAGAACAATTTTAGAATTGTCTCAACATAGTCTTGAAGAAAATATTTTCTTTACACTTGCTAAAGTATTGCCTCCAAAAGAAGATATTCCTACAATTAATATGCTTTTAAATACTTTCCTTAAAGTTGATTCTTTCCAAATGGATATGCTTCAAGTCGCTAAGGATAATGGTGCAACACCTAATGCATATTTAGCTTCGCAAATTGCTGCAATTGGTAATAAACCAATTCTTGCTCGAACTGCCAATTACAGCAAATGGATTATTGATACTATTCGCGAAAATGGTATTGATGAGCATACAAAAGAATTTACTAAAGATGTTCAAAATATTGTTTCTGATTTTCTTTTCGAAAAATCTAAAGATGACTATGATAATTTTACTAGTGCATTAATTAAAATTATCAAAGATTCTAAAAAAGATTGTGCACCGGTTAATTTCTGCAAGTTTGTAATCGAACTCGCTGAAACAAAGAAAATGAAGATTAAAGATGCACACGAATTTATGTTGGCTTCGATTTCTATGTGCATATTCTGGAAACCTCTTCTAGAAAAGAGATTATCTCGAGAAACTGCCGAAACTGCTCTTACGTATTTCTATTGTATATCACAAATAGTCAGCTTATCAGTTACAGACAAAGCTAAAAACAAGTATTGGCAGAAATTGGTCGAAGGAAAACCAGTCAATCTCAGTTCATCATTTAGCGAAAACGCCTTCAAAATTCTCTTTAATAGAGAACCAAATGAAACTGAGCTTACTGAATTCAAATATCTTATCGGACTCACTCTTTCTAATGGTCCTGGCACAATCTCAGCAAAAGGTGCTAAAGAAACTGTAAGTGCACGAAACTTCATTCCTACTGCTTTCGTCGGGTTTATGGTCAATACCGGACTAGCTCATGGCGGAAATGGATATGAAGCTGTCGAATTCTTACTTGATAACTTCAGCAATATCGATTTGAAAGATCCAGGCGATAAAAATCATAAAATCAATCTTACTGAATTAGCAAATAAAGCTGCAAAAGTATTTGCACAGTATAAAAAATTAGAAAAAGACACCGGTAAGCTCGAATATAAGAAGGTTCCATGTATAAACCATCCTGTATTTAAGGGTCATGATGTAAATATCGATCCAAGAGAGGATTTTGTACGCAAACAAATGGAAGAAAAAGGTATTTATAATATATTTCTAGATTTCTACCATAAGGTTGTAGTAGAACTATTTAATGAAGGTGCGACCAAAAATATATTCTGTGTCAATGTAGATGCAGTATTATCAGTAATAACATTAAAATTGGTCTGGGAAAACTTACAATCAGGCAAGCTTGAAAAATCTAAAGTTCAAGATTTGGTATTTATACTATTCTTGATTGGCAGAGCAATAGGCGTATCAGCCGAAATAGCAGATCACCGAGATAGAGGAACTGATATGGATTGCCGTACACCTCAATCACAACTTCAATACGTATTATAATTATCAATTATAAATAAAAATAATAAATCCGTTCACCGATAAAGGTAAACGGATTTTTTAATATTTTAATTATGTTAATAATTAACGAAGGATATAAACGCAAAAAACCTTTGAGAGGAACTCAAAGGTTTTTTTGTTAAAATTAGCTTGGCGATTACCTACTCTCCCACACGGCTGCCCGAGCAGTACCATCGGCGTAGTTGGGCTTAACTTCTCTGTTCGAAATGGGAAGAGGTGTACCCCCAACGCTATGATCACCAAGCAAAAAGCTTTATATGATATAGTGATGAGCAGAAAAAAGATCAACAATCAGAATGCAGCACAAGTCAACAATAACGCTGCAAGAAAGCGTATAACAACTCAAAAGAATCGGTAAGCCCTCGGATTATTAGTACTTCTCAGCTGAACGTATTACTACGCTTACACCTAAAGCCTATCAACCAAGTCATCTACTTGGATCCTTACTGATATAAAATCATGAGATACCTAATCTTGGGGTAGGTTTCGCGCTTGAGATGCTTTCAGCGCTTATCCTTTCCGGACGTGGCTACTCTGCAATGCCGTTGGCACGACAACAGATGCACCGTCGGTCCGGTCACTTCGGTCCTCTCGTACTAAAAGCGGGTCCCCTCAAGTATCTTACGCCCACACTGGATAGGGACCGAACTGTCTCACGACGTTCTGAACCCAGCTCA
>CAZBNQ010000076.1:0-10280 GCA_964493035.1 uncultured Hyphomicrobiales bacterium
AAATACAAACAAATTAAAACACAATTGATATTTATTTAATTTTATGAATTAGGAAATTTTTAATAAATTGTAGGTCATTAAAAAAGTGATTCTGAATAATGGAAATTGAAAAATACAATAATTAGTTAGAGGATTTAATGAACAAAATCGTAGAAGCAAGATTTATCGGACCGGATGTGAAGATGTTTCGCATAGAAGCACCTAAGATTGCTGAAAAGCGCAAAGCCGGCCAGTTTATTATTCTTCGAGTGGACAGCAATGGCGAAAGAATTCCATTGACGATTGCTGATTCAAATGTTGAAGAAGGAACAATCACAATAATTGTGCAAGGTATTGGCAAGACTACCCGCCAATTGAATACATTAGAAGCCGGGGATTATATAAGAGATTTGGTCGGACCGCTCGGCAAGGCTTCGCATATTGAGAATTTTGGTACTGCTGTTAGTATTGGTGGCGGCGTTGGTACTGCAATTGCTTATCCAACTGCTAAAGCACTTAAAGAAGCAGGAAATGAAGTGATTTCTATTATTGGTGGAAGAACCAAAGAATATGTTATACTTGAAGATGAGTTGAAGAAAGTAAGCAGTGAAGTATTTCCTTGCACCGATGATGGTTCTTATGGCTTTCATGGTTTCGTAACTCAAAAATTGCAGCAATTGATCGATTCAGGAAAGAAAATTGATTTTGTATTAGCGATTGGCCCAATCCCAATGATGTCTGCTGTAGCTGAAGTTACTCGTCCTTATGGAATAAAGACAGTAGTGAGTCTCAATCCGGTTATGGTTGATGGCACAGGTATGTGCGGTGGATGCAGAGCATTAGTTGGCGATAAGACTGTTTTTGTTTGTGTTGATGGTCCTGAATTTGATGCACATGAAGTGGACTTCAAAGTCTTGATGACACGCAATAGAATGTATAATCCACAGGAAAAAGAATCATTAGAAAATCATAATTGCAACTACGATAAAATGTTCAATAAAGGACTTGAGGAGCAAGCGAAATAATGGCAGAATTAACCCCTAAAGAGAGAATGGCAATCCTACGCCACAAAATGGCTGAACAAGATCCAATTGAAAGAGCCAAAAATTTTAAGGAAGTTAACTTAGGATATACAATTGAAATAGCTATGGAAGAGGCTGAACGCTGCTTGAGATGCAAGAAACCTACTTGTATGGATGGCTGCCCTGTTTCAGTCAAAATTCCGGATTTTATCAAAATGATTGCAGAAGGTAAGTTTCAAGAAGCTGCTTCAATACTTAAAGAAGATAATGCTCTTCCTGCTGTATGTGGTCGTGTATGCCCTCAAGAAGAACAATGCGAAAAACATTGTGTGCTTACCAAAAAGGGTGAGTCGGTTGCAATTGGTTATCTCGAACGATTTGCTGCTGATTGGGAAAGAATCAATATTGGTTTGCAAACTCCTCATATAAAACCAAAAACTGGTAAAAAAGTCGCTATTATTGGTGGTGGTCCTGCAGGTTTGAGCTGTGCCGGCGATTTGATTCAAATGGGGCATGAAGTTACTGTCTATGAAGCTCTTCATGAAATCGGCGGAGTTTTGATGTATGGTATTCCTGAGTTTAGATTGCCTAAAGAAATTGTTCAAGCCGAAGTAGAAGGTCTAAAAAAAGTTGGTGTCGAATTTGTAACCAACTATGTTGTGGGCCTAACTGAAACTGTTGATGAATTGCTCGAACGTTATGATGCATGCTTTATTGGTGTCGGTGCCGGCTTGCCTTATTTCCTTGGTGTACCTGGCGAACATCTTAATGGCGTTTATTCATCTAATGAATATCTAACGAGAATAAATTTGATGAAAGCTTACGATTTCCCAAATTACGATACTCCTATATTTAATATTAAAGATAAAACAGTAGTAGTATTTGGTGGTGGCAATACAGCTATGGATGCTGTTCGTACTTCATTGAGGCTTGGTGCAAAAAGAGCAATGATCTGCTATCGCAGAACTGAAGCCGAAATGCCAGCTCGTATCGAAGAAATTCATCATGCTAAAGAAGAAGGTGTAGAATTCATGCTTTTGACTGCTCCTGTAGAACTTCATGGTGATGAAATTGGAAATCTAAGATCTATGGTTATTCAAAAGATGGAATTAGGCGAGCCCGATGCTTCTGGTCGTCGTCGTCCTGTGCCTATCAAAGATGCTATAGAAGAAATTCCAATCGATGTGGTTGTTGTAGCTATTGGTAATGGTTCTAATCCAATTATCAGCCAAACTACTCCTGATTTGAATGTAAACAAATGGGGCAATATATTAGTTGATGATAAATCAATGAAAACAAATAAGAAAGGTGTTTTTGCTGGTGGCGATATAGTTACAGGTGGTGCTACAGTTATTTTAGCTATGGGTGCCGGAAGAACTGCTGCTAAAGCAATAGACGAATATCTTCAAAATACAGAAAATTGGTAATTTATTACCTCTCTGGCAAAAGGGGCGGTCTTTTATTTTAAGGATCGCTCCTTTTCTTTTTGTTCAATTCCCAACTTAGTTATTTAATCTATAATTGTTTTCTTATACATTTAAATTTCAAAAATTATTTATTCACCATTTCGTTTATCCTAAAAATTAGCATAATTAACTTAGAGCAAAAATGTTTAAAAGAATTTTGGTTGCCAATAGAGGTGAAATTGCTGTCAGAATTATCAGAGCCGCAAGAGAAATGGGGATTGAGTCTGTAGCAATATACCATAAAGTGGATAAACAGATGCCGTATGTAGATTACGCAGATTATGCATATGAAGTGTTTGGTGATACTCCTAAATCTGCATATTTGGATATTGAGCAAATAATCGATGTTTGCAAAAAAAGTAGTAGCGAAGCAGTGCATCCGGGTTATGGGTTTTTGTCGGAAAATGCTGCATTTGCAAGGGCTGTAGTCGAATCGGGCCTTAATTTTATAGGGCCTAATGCCGAGTCGATGGAAATGATGGGATCGAAAACCAGAGCCAGACAGCTAATGGCTCAGGCTGCTGTTCCAATTGTTCCTGGTACTGATTCTAAGATTACAAATGTAGAATATGCGCTTGATATTGCCAAGAGTATGGGATTTCCTGTATTATTGAAAGCTTCTGCTGGTGGTGGTGGCAAAGGTATGAAAAAAGTATTTTCTTCGGATGAATTTGTATCTGCTTTCGAATCGGCCTCACGCGAAGCTTTGAATGCTTTTGGAGATGATTCAGTATATATCGAAAAATTTATTGAAAATCCTAAGCATATAGAAATTCAAGTTATTGCAGACAAACACGGCAATTATGCATATTTAGGCGAAAGAGATTGCTCTATTCAAAGACGTCATCAAAAAGTAATAGAAGAAGCTCCTTCTTCTGTTTTAGATGAGGAATTAAGAAAAAAAATGGGCGAGGTGGCTATAAATGCTGCTAAAGCTTGTAATTATTTTAATGCCGGCACAATTGAATTTCTTTTAGATAAAAATAAAAATTTTTACTTTCTGGAAATGAATACCAGACTACAAGTAGAACATCCAGTTACTGAAGTTGTTTATAATGTCGATTTAGCTAAAGAACAAATTCGAATTGCATGGGGAGAAAAATTATCTTTTTCTCAAGAAGATTTGAAAATAAATGGACATGCTATCGAGTGTAGAATTTATGCAGAAGATCCATTCAATGGCTTTTTGCCGGATATCGGGAAAATTAATTACTTAAGGCAGCCTGCCGGATATGGTGTGAGAGTAGATAGCGGTGTCGAACAAAATACCGAGGTGTCTATTCATTTCGATCCAATGCTTGCAAAATTAATTACTTGGGGAAGAGATAGAAGCGAAGCCATAAGCCGAATGGAAAGAGCTTTAAGAAATTATAGAGTGAAAGGTGTGAAAACAATAATTCCTTTCTTATTAGCTGTGATGCAACATTATGAATTTAGATATGGATATTTCGATACTGGCTTTATTGAACATGCTTTCGATTTTGCTTCATTAGACAAAATGAAAGCTGAAAATGAGGAATTGATTGCTGCTATTGCTGCTTATGGTTATCGTATGACTAATCACAACAAAATACCTCAAAAGCAAGAAGCCAAAGTAAGTAAGTGGAAAGAAAAACAATTAATGATTAGAAGACTAATTTGAGCCTGACATGAGTGATATTATTCTTAAAATTAATGATAATAAATATGAATGTAAGTATTCGAAAACAAATTTTTCGAATATTGCAATTAATGATAAGATTTTTAATATTGAATTATTAAAAAAAATATCAGATAATGTGTTCTCGTTTTCAGTCAACCAGAAGCTTGCACAGGTAGAGCTGGACTTTGATGAAGACGGTAATTTAAATATCGGGCTCGATGGAATGAATTATTCTGTCGAAGTTACAAATGCAACAAAAGAATTGTTGGAAAAATTCATTTCAAATTCTGCTGCATCAGGTGCAGAAGCCAAAAGAGTAGTAAAGGCTCCTATGCCAGGGTTAGTGGTAAAAAGCTTTGTCGAAGAAGGCGATCATATTATGCAAGGTGATAAGTTATTAATCGTAGAAGCAATGAAAATGGAAAATGTATTGAAAGCTCCAATTTCAGGAAGAGTGAATAAAATTTTTGTTAAAAGTGGTACTCCAATTAATAAAGATGAAATTTTAGTTGAGATTGTAAATGATTGATTATGTTGCATTATTGCGTGGAGTAAACGTAAGCGGCAAAAATAAAATTCAAATGAAAGAATTTGTCGATTATCTAAAAGATTTAAAATTTGATAGTATTCGTTATTATATTCAAAGCGGAAATATTTTGTTTAGATTTGAAGATATTAATGAAGAAATTTTGGAAAGGGAAATCGTTGGATTAATCAAAGAAAAATATGGTTATGACATTAAAACTTTAGTAATTAGAAAATCAGATTTACAATTTATTATTGATAATAATCCTTTTAAAGATATTGATGCTAAAAATTTACATATAAGCATTTTGAAACAATTACCTGATTTAACACTATTATCAAAGATAGATTCAATAGATTATAATCCTGATGAATATAGAATAATTGAAAACTATATTTATTTGAATTGCCCGGATGGGTATGGAAAAACAAAACTTACAAATAATTATTTTGAGTCGAAATTGAAAGTAGATGCTACAACGAGGAATTGGAATACAATAATGAAATTATTTGAAATGATTTAGATTATATTCAATATAATTTTTACAAAAATTAAAAATGCTTGATTAAAATTAAAAATTAATAATAAATCAAGCATTTTATTATAATATATTCAACTTTGAAAGTAAAAATTACATTCTTTCAGGAGCATTGATACCCAACACAGCCAGCCCTGATTTTAAGACATTTTGAGCTGATTTTGCAAGTGCAAGTCTGCTATTCATTAGAATTTGCTCAGTTCCCATTATTCTACATTCATGATAGAATATGTGGAATGCAGCTGCTAATTCTTTTAAATATTCGCACAAAACATGTGGCTCTGATTTTGTTCCAGCAATCTCAATAATTTCAGTATATTTTGAAATTTGCTTTATCAATTTAATTTCTGCTGATTCATTCAATAGATCGAGATTGATATTTGATATATTAATGTCAATATTTTGTTCTTTTAATTTATCAAAAATGGAGCTAATGCGAGCATGAGCATATTGAAGATAAAAGACAGGGTTTTTATCACTCTGCTCGCGAGCAAGACTTAAGTCAAACTCGAGATGTGTATTGATACTTCTCATTAATAAGAAGAATCTAACGACATCTGAACCAACTTCATCCAGCAAATCATCTAAAGTATAGCTTTTACCAGTTCGTTTCGACATTTTGACCTGTTCGCCATTATCAGTTAAAGTAACAAATTGATGTATCAGAACTTTAACTTTTGCAGGATCATAACCAAGAGCTTTGACTCCAGCCAAAACATCAGGAATTGTAGCAATATGATCGGCACCAAATAAATCTACAATCAAATCAAAACCTCTACGGAATTTTTCGCGATGATAGGCAATATCCGGAAGTCTATAAGTAGGTTCGCCAGTAGATTTGACAATTACTCTATCATCTTCTAAGCCCATTTTTGAAAGAGCCAGCCAGAGAGCATCTTCTTTTTCGTAGGCTAGACCTTCATTTTTGAAGAATTCTATTACTTCATTGATTTTACCATCAGAATATAAAGAGTCTTCGTTGAAATAAACATCTTGTCGAATATTAATTCTGTCGAGAGTAGCTTTAATTTTTTCGAAGCACCATTCTTCACCAAATTTTCTAATTGAATTGAGATTTTGCTCATTATTTTCAATTAGGGATTTATCATATTTAGCAATCAATTCATTTGCAATTTCTTTGACATATTCGCCATGATAACCATCTTCTGGAAATAGGAAGTCAGGATTGGCAACAGCTTGAATATATCTTGCATAAATAGATTTTGCGAGATTTTTCATTTGATTGCCGGCATTATTGAAGTAATACTCGCGAGTAACTTCATAGCCAAGCATATCGAATAAATTGGCAACAGTATCGCCGATAGCAGCGTTTCGGCCATGCCCAAGATGAAGAAGACCGGTGGGATTGACGCTAACATATTCGACATTTACTTTTTTTCCGGCACCGATATCAAGTCTGCCAAAATTTTCAGCTTGATGAATAATAGAATCAAGAATATTAGTCCAAAATTTATTTTTAAGTTTAATATTAATGAAACCAGCACCGGCAATTTCGAAAGATTCAATAAGATTTGAATCATATTCTAAATTTGCAATAATATCCTCGGCAATAGCGCGAGGGGCTTTGCCAAGCGTTTTAGCCAAGCGCATAGCTATATTTGAAGAAAAGTCCCCATGAGATTCATTCTTGGGGACATCAAAATACAATTCAATATCTTGATTAACATTTAATTTAGCTAAAGCATTATTGAAAATCGAAACTAAATAATTATATCTCATGAGAAATTCTTTCACCGATAATAGAATCTAAAACATCTTTTTGTTTTAATTTTTTGAGTTTTCCATCTTCCAATAAAGAATAGAAAGCAGCATCAGCCCATAATTGTTCGAGTTTATAAAAGTTACGGGCACGATTGTGCATCACGTGAACAACTACATCAAAGAAATCGATAAGAGCCCATTCTTTGCCTGTAAGGCCTTCAGTGCGCGGGCGTTTCAAGCCGGCGTCTTTGCTTGTTCTTTCCATTTCATTAACGATGGCATCCATTTGCGGCTCGGAGTCGCACGAACAAATAACGAAGAAATCAGTTGGAGCAGTGTCGATTTTTGATAAATCGAGCAATAATATATTATTAGCTTTCTTTTCGAGAGCAACTTTAGCCATTAATGTAGCTAAGCCTTTAGTTGTTCGTGGTTTCGCAATTTTACCCAATGTTATTTTCCCAAATATGGTACTACAAAAAATACAAATTTAGCATAACTTAATCATTTATAAAAATTTATTTAGCTAATCAAACTTTGCCTTGGCTTACTAACTTAGCAAAATGTTCGAAAGAGCGGTCATAAGTTCTTTCTGCATCATTAGGAAAAGCACAGCCAGGAAGCTGTCTGCTTTTGAGATGATAACTAAGACATTCGCAACAAATTCCTTTTCTAGAGCAAGCATCATAAGAACAATTACAATTAACTTTGTTTTTTTCTTTTTTACATTCCATTTTAATTTGTCCTAATTTGAAAGATTTATAAATTCAAATTATTCAAAAATCATTAGGAAGCAAAATATTTTTTCAATAACATAAATAGTTTTCTTTTTGAAATAGGTTTGTCTAAATAGTCGCTGCAACCTGCTTCTATAGCTTTATCTTTGTCTTCGATAAATGCGAAAGCAGTTTGAGCAATTATTAATATGTCCGGTCTAATAGATTTAATTTGTTTGGTTGCTTCATAACCATTCAAAATTGGAAGCTTTATATCCATCATAATTAAATCTACTTTATTATTATTGCGGACATATTCAACAGCAGACTGACCATCGGTGAAATGAATGATTTCAGCATTAGTTTCTTTAAGCATTGCTTCGATAAGTCTAAAATTAAATTCTTCATCTTCGGCAATTAGAATAGTTTTTCCACTAAGATCCACATCCAAAAAGGCACCGCTTGGGTTTGTATTATTCTTTTTGGTACTTAATGGTTTATTAGGAATAATAAAATGGAAACTTGTACCAACATTTGGTTTAGATTCTAACCAAATCGAACCTTTCATAATATCTACATAAGCTTTGCATATTGATAGCCCTAAGCCGGTTCCACTATACTTTCTTGTTTCAAAATGTTCTACTTGTCTGAATCTTTCAAAAATAATATCTTTATGTTCATCTTCAATACCAATACCAGTATCTCTAACGACAAACTCAATATATTCATTATCTTTATCAAAAATTGAAACAGAAACTTCGATTTCGCCTTCAGAAGTAAATTTAAGAGAATTACTTATTAGGTTGTTCAAAATTTGGGATAATTTTGTAATGTCAGTAATAATAGTAGAATTGGTTTGCAAATCCAAATTATTTTTAAGAATAAATTTAAGTCCAGAAGCTTCTGCTTGTTGAGCAAATGGTTTGCATAAATCATCTAAAGCAACAAATAAATCAATAGCAGATTCAGTAACAGTAATTTGGCCAGCTTCAATTTTAGAGATATCAATAATATCATTAATAATATTCAACAATTGTGAGCTGCATTTATTAATTACACTAATATACTCAGTTCTTTCAGTATGAGTCAGGTCAGGATCTTTAAGTAATTCACAAAATCCAATAATACCATTCATAGGAGTACGAATTTCATGAGAAGTATTAGCGAGGAAAGCACTTTTAAGTCTGTCAGATTCTTCAGCTTTTTCTTTGGCAGTTCTTAATTCAGTCTCGATGCGTTTTCTTTCAGTAATATCTCTAACAATACCGTACATAATTGATCTATCGTAAGATAGATTAGTAGTGATTTCAGCAATAAACAATTTACCTGATTTAGTAGAACATTCAACCTCGACAGGGCTAAGATCATTTTTTTCAGCTTTAGCAAAGAACATATTTTTGACATCATCTCTAATTTCAGGCTTAGCCAGAAACCAAGCAGGCATACCGATTATCTCATCAATATCATATTCAAATAGCTTACTCATTTTATCATTAACAAAATCGAAAACTCCGTTTTTGGTTGAATAAACACCGTCATAAACATTTTCAGTAAGATTTCGATATTTTTCTTCACTTTCCTTAAGTGCAATTTGCTGATTACGCTGTTGAGTAATATCGGTACAATATCCAATAAATTCGCTGTCATTTAATTGAATACTATCAATAATCACGAAAACCTTGTTACCGTCTTTTCTCTTAAGAGCAACTTCTTCAACCGTAGAGCCTTTCATCAAAAGCTTATTAAAACTATTGAAACCAACTTCGTAATCGTCGTAATGCACAAGATCTCTGATACACATTTTGAGAAGTTCATCTTTAGAATACTGAGTTAGTTTGCAAGCAGCTTCATTCACAAAAGTATAATTACCAAGTTTATCGACAATAAAAATGGCGATAGTAGAAATTTCAATATAGGATCTAAATTTTCTTTCATTTTCTTCTAAGGCTTTTTCAGAATTTAATCTCTCGATTTCGGCACCAGCACGAGCAGAAAAAATTTGTAGGACCTGCTTTGTTAGTTCTCCATCTTCAAGTTTGCCTTTGAACATAGAAGCCATAACACCTATTCTTCGACCATTAGAATCCAAAAGAGGAACACCGACATAAGAATTAACATTCATTTCGGACAATCTTTTGTCATTAGGAAATAGAGAGACGGCTGCATTATCAATAATATATGCATCAGAATTAAGAACGTGCTTGCTAGGAGCACCTTCAACTTCGAATTCGAAATTGTCTAAAATCTGATCATCCTGCCATATAGCTTTAGTTCTAATAATACCTCTTACATCATCAATAAGTTCGCCAATATACGAATAGTCAGCTTTTAAAAGTTTGGAAAGATACATTACTAAAGTTTCAAAGAATTTAACACCAAACTTGGAAGAAACACCTTCTTGAATCATTCTGATCATATCATCTTTTTGCTTTAGTGCATTTTCAATTGAAATTTTCTGTGAAATATCTCTAATAATCGAAACAATGCCGTTAGGTTTGTTATATTCATCAAGAATAACTTTGGAATTAATTTCACCCCAAAATTTTGATTTATCCTTTCTAATTAACTCATAAAGAATATCATCCGAAGGTTCGCTTTTAATAACTGACGAGAAATTATTAATGGCTTTTATTTTGTAATCTTCAGACACCCAATTTAAAAGATTAGTA